>NZ_JAHREU010000050.1:0-60571 GCF_020883145.1 Microcoleus sp. CAWBG27 | reverse complement strand
ACCATAATAAGATTGGCTTGTAGTGAGGACTTTAGTCCGCATCTAAGAAAGGACAATTTTAACTTGCTCGTCAACCATAATAAGATTGGTTTGTAGTGAGGACTTTAGTCCGCATCTAAGAAAGGACAATTTTAACTTGCTCGTCAACCATAATAAGATTGGCTTGTAGTGAGGACTTTAGTCCGCATCTAAGAAAGGACAATTTTAACTTGCTCGTCAACCATAATAAGATTGGTTTGTAGTGAGGACTTTAGTCCGCATCTAAGAAAGGACTAAAGTCCTCACTACAAACCTTTGACTAATAACTAACTCCTAAAATTCGCGACCGACTTTTGCAATTTGCTGACAGAACCAGATAAATCATCAAGCGATGCTTTGACATCCGAACCTTTTTGGGCAGTTGTATTAGCAATCTCATTGACTTGCTGCATACTGTTAGAAATTTCCTCAGCCGAAACAGTTTGTTTAGCCGAAGCGCGAGTAATATTCTGCACCAAAGCATTCATTTCTCGACTGACTTCGATGATGGCATTCAGGTGAGTTTTAGCTTCGCTGGCTAGTTTAGTACCTTCCACTACCTCCAGCGTCCCCGATTCCATTGCCTTCATCACGCGGCTGATTTCTTCTTGAATTGTACCGACAATTTCCGAGATTTCCTCAGTCGCGCCGGCCGATCGCTCTGCCAACTTCCGCACCTCTTCGGCGACAACCGCAAAACCTAAACCTTGTTCGCCGGCTCTGGCTGCTTCAATCGTAGCATTCAGGGCTAACAAGTTGGTTTGGGAAGCCAGTTGAGAAATCGAAGTAACAATTTTGCCGATTTGTTGCGAAGATTCGCCCAAACGCTTCATCATTTTTGAGGTAGAGGCGATCGTCAACCGGAGCTCGTTAATGCCTTCGACAGCGCGATCGACAGCCATACCGCCGACTTCTGCGGTGTGAGAAGACTGCTGGGCGACGGTTTCGGCGCGCACCGAAACATCTCGCACGTCGCGGATCGAATTCACGATTCGCTCGATTTCCCGCATGATTGCAGATATTTTTTCTGCTTGAACTTCCGCCTGTTGAGTGAGTTCGCTGGTATTGTTAATTGACTCGCCAGTGGCAGATGTTACCTGTTCGGCTAAAGTTTGAATTCCCGTTACCACCTTCCGCAGAGAACCAATTAAGAAGTTAAAAGAGTCGGCGACAGCACCTAAAACGTCATTCGTTACTTCCGCCCTGACTGTCAAATCCCCCTGAGCTGCGCCCTTAATTTCTCCCAACAGTTTGAGGACTTGCTGCGTCATCGAATCGGCTTCAGCTTTGCGTTCGGCGGCCAATTTTTCTAGTCCTTCCTCTGCCTCTTTGCGCTCGGTAATGTCAAAGCGGATGGCGATATATTTGACTATGGTACCGCTAGTATCGAAGATAGGGGCGATCGTGGAATCTACCCAATAAAACGAGCCATCTTTGCGCCGATTTTTGATTTCCCCTTTCCACACCAAACCGCGAGAAATTGTCAGCCACATTTCGGAAAAAAATGCTTTGGGATGGTAGCCAGAATTGACAATGCGGTGGTCGCGGTGCAGCAGTTCTCCCATGCTGAAACCGGATATTTGGGTGAATCTTTCGTTAACGTAGGTAATTATGCCTTTGAGGTCAGTTTCGCTGACGATCGCAGCTTCATCAAGGGCATTTTGCCGCGTTTTGAGTTCTTGCAGCAAGCGTTCCTGTGCCTCGGCTAACTGCTGCATCTGCTGCTGCGATGCTTTTTCCTGGGTGACGTTGCGGCAAACGACTACACCGCCTTTAATTGCTCCTGTTTCGTCTTTGAGCGGCCGGCCGTTAATTTTGACCCACAGGCCCTCAGGCTGGGCTGCGTGGCGGGTGAAAACATCTACATCGTCAACGGATTCTCCTCGAAGCGTGCGTACTAAAGGGATGTCGGCTGTGGGATAGGGAGTGACAGTATCGGGCAAAAATACACCGTATTTGGCCGACCACTCGTTGGGGAGAGTATCTGTGGAACCCGAGCCAAACATATTTGTAGCGGCGGGGTTGAACAACACAAAATTGCCATTGGCGTCGGCAGCAACCACGCCGTCGCTAATGCTGTCAATTAGCAATTGGAAGAGATTGCTTTGTCCTCTAAACTCTTCTTCGGAACGGGCTAATTGGGCTGTTGTTTCTTGCAGTTGAGTAATTGTTTGTTTGCTTTCGGTAATGTCGCGCGCAACTGCATACATGATCTTTTCTTCCATGAGCGGTCGCGATTTCCAGGACAGCCATTTGTAGGAACCGTCTTTGCAGCGGTAGCGATTTTCAAAAGATATTGTTTCGGCACCGCCGGCTACTTTTGCCGTTTCTGCCAAGGTTTTTTCCACGTCTTCGGGATGGACAAAATCGATAAACAATTGGTTTTGCAGTTCTTCTACTGTGTAGCCGAGGGTTTTTGCCCAAGCAGGATTGAGACGCTTGAAGTTGCCTTCAAAATCGGCAATGCAAAGCAAGTCTAGGGACAGGGTGAAAAATCGATCGCGCTCTGCTTCGGCTTTTTTGCGATCGGTAATTTCGATCGCCACACCGCCAACACCGATCGGTTTCCCGTCCTCTCCGGCCAAAGGAAAGTAAGAAGCCAGCCAATCTCGGATTACGCCCGGTTGATTGACGGTTGTACCTGCAACCTCAATATTTAAAAGCGGCTGGTTGTTTGCCAAAACCCCCTGCAAAATCGGCTGTAGAGTATCGATCATTTCCGGTATCACTTCTGTGACGGTTTTGCCTAGGTGCTCGGCAACTGAGGGCCCTGTAGTTTCTGCCAAACTTTCGTTGACTTGCACGAACCGCAACTTGTCGTCAAAAATAAACATTGAGGCTGGGGACGCTGCGAAAAATGCGTCAAAGCGGGATTGACGCAAAACTAATTCTCGTTCTAAATTTTTGCGATCGGTAACTTCCAGAACGAAAGCACCGATACCAAGGGGTTTGCCGTCCTCTCCCGGCAAAGGAAAGTAAGAAGACAGCCAATCCCGCACCACATCTGGGTGGGCGGTGGTAGCGTGGGCGACTTCGAGATTTAAAATCGGTTCGTTGGTACTCAAAACCTGCTGGTACAGCGGGCCGAGCACCGGTGCCATTTCCGGTTCGGCTTCCCATAGGGTTTTGCCGATGTATGCTGAAGCAGGCTGACCTCCAAGTTCGGCAAGCTTTTCGTTGAACTGCATGAACCGCAGTTGGTCGTCGGTGATGAACATTCCCGCTGGTGCTGCGGCGAAAAAGGCATCAAAGCGAGCTTGACGCAAAGAAAGCTCTCGTTCTAGGGCTTTGCGATCGCTCAGATCCCGGCCTTCTGGAATTAATAGCACGACTTTGCCGCTCTCGTCTTTGATTGGTTTGAGGGAGAAGTCAACGGTTGCTACTGCACCGCCGACAACTAACAAGTCCGCTTCGTAGCGAACTACCTCGCCGGCGGCGGCTTTGGCGACAGCTTCTCGTACCTGTTGCTTGACTTCTGGGGAAATCTGCCACCACGGGGTTTCCCAAAACGGCTTGCCTACTACCTCTTCAATCCCCACCTCAGCGGCAAGGAGGGCTGTTTGGTTGATTTCCAAAACAGTACCGTCTGGCTCTAGCAGCCCCATGAATTGTAACGATTGGTCGAAAATGGCTCGGAACAGTCTTTCGCGATCGCGCAGCATTTCTTCTGCCCGTTTGCGATCGCTGATGTCGCGGGTAACTGTTGCCAACCCCATCGGCTCTCCTGTTTCTGGGTGTTTGACTGTAAATAGGCTGTAGTCAACGGGAATGCGATCGCCGGTGCGAAAGTGCTTCAACCGAAACTCGCCCCGCCAAGAGCCAGTCTCCATGACGCACGGCATAATGTCTGCTGTGAATTGCTCGAGGTCTTCGGGAAAAAAGAATTCCCCCGTATTCTTAGTTTTGAGTTCATCTGGAGAGTTGAGTCCCACTAGCTTCGTGCCAGCGGGGTTCAGGTAAAATGGCTCTCCCTCCATTGTTGCCATCCCGATAAAATCCGAGCTACTTTCGACGATCGATCTCAATCTTTGATTTTCGATTTCGGCTTGCTTGCGCCCTGTAATGTCGTTGTTAGTTTCTAAAATTGCCTTAGGTTTTCCCTGTTCGTCTCGCTGCAAATTCCAGCGGCTGAATACGGTAATTTGGGTTTGGTGATTGGTGATGTGAATCAGTTCTCCTTCCCAATAATCCCGCTCTTCTAACTGCGCCAATATTGCTGCTAAAGGTTGGGGGAAAATAGTATGGAATAGAGTGTGGGTGAGTTGACCCAAAGCTTCTTGTTTCGTGAAGCCGTACATTCTCTCGGCGCCTTGGTTCCAATAATTAATCGTGCCGTCAATATCCCGAACAATCAAAGCATCGCTAGCAAGGTCGAGCATTTGCAAGTTCTGCTCCAAGATTTGTTCCGTGCGCTTGCGTTCTGTGATGTTGCGGGCGATCGTTGACATAAATTCAACTTCTGAGCTCTGGGATTTGTGGGCAATAATTACTTGGGAAACCGGTATTTCTTCGCCGTCTAAAGTCTGCCAAATTGTCTCGCCGCTCCACACCCCGTCCCGGCAAGCTGCGGGGATACCAACTTCCATCAGAGCGTCCATACTTTTGGGCGATGTTAGGTCAGAAATGCTAATTCCGGCTAAACCTGAGTCCTTGCCAACTCTCAACATTTCTCTGGCTGCGCGGTTGAGATAGATGGTGCGCTGTTGGGAGTCTGCCATGCCTACCCAGTCGGTGGTGGTTTCTAAGATTGCTTTGAGCCGCAATAGTTCTTGTTCGGATTCGCGCCGTTGTGTGATGTCGCGCGAGAAGCCGAGAACGCCTAGAATCTTGCCTTCTGCGTCTTTGAGGGGCGATTTTTGGGTGTCGAAGATGTGTACTTTGCCGTCTGCTAAGGAGGCAATGTCGTTGGGGTTATGGACTTCCTGACCGTTGAGTACGGCTGTGTCATCAGCGCGCCAGCCTTTAACTTGTCTTTGAGGATCTGTTTGGGTATGGAAGTTGCCGAATATTTGCTCTGTGGGTACGTTGAGTTCTAGGTCATCTTTGCCTAGCATTTCTGCTTGGGTTTTGCCGAAGGCGGCGGCGAAACCTGCGTTGACTAGGCTGTAGCGGAAGTTTCGATCTTTGACGAAGATCAAGTCTGGGGTGGAGTCAATAACTGTTCGCAGCAAGTTTTGGGAGCTTTCAGCCTCGGCGAGTGTCTCCCGCAGTTGTTCTTCCATACGCACCCGGTTGGTGATTTCTCTAATGGCGCAAACGAGGACTTTGCTGCCGCCGGCATCTACAAAGGTAGATTTTTTGACCGACAGAAAACGGGTATTTCCGTCCGGTTCAGTAATGGTTTCTTGGGTTTCGCTGCTGGTGTTTGCCAAGAAAACTAATTGGTTTTTTTCTTCATATATGTCTGCTTGTTCTTTGGGCAAGAAGTCGCGGTAAGCTTTGCCAATTAGTTCCGATCTGCTGCGACCGATGTATTGACAAAAAGCATCATTTAATGCTAGCCAGCGGTGCTGTTCGTCTTTGACATAAATCGGGTCAGGGATGGTGTTGATGATGTTGTTTAAAAATTGTTCAGAGGCTTTTAATTGCTCTTGAACAGCGGTGCGATCGCGAACTTCCTGTTGCAATAGTGCGTTGGTTTGCTGAATCTGCTCGGTTCTGTCATTGACTCGCTGCTCTAGTTCTGCGGTTAGATGCTGCAATTGGGCTTCTGTCTGTTTGCGCGCTGTTATGTCGCGACCTTCGGCGAGGATTTGAAATACTTCTCCTGTTTCATTTAACAGGGGCTTAAATGATACGTCAATTACTGTCACCTGGTTGTTGGCTCCGGTGATTTCGTATTCTTCCCGCACAAACTTGCCGATCGAGACTTGTTTAATGTTGGTTTTGAGGCGCTGCTGGTTGGTTGGGGATGATGCCCACCAAGGTATGTGCCAAAATTTTTGCCCCAGCACTTCTGATGGTTCCAAATCTCCCAATTGTAATGCTGTCTGATTTGCTTCGATCAGAGTGCCGTCTGGGTTCAATAATGCGATCAGTTGAAAAGCTTGGTCGAAGATTGCCTGAAATCGCTGGGTTGTTTCGCTGAGGGCTTGTTCTGTTTCTTTTTTAGCTTGCAGAATTTGGGTGGAACCTACTAATAAGCTGTAGCGGTTGGACAGACTCAAAAAGGCGATCGCCGGAATGACAGTTATCCAATCCGATACAGTTTGCATTACCGGGGAGTGTGGCAATCCCAGGTATTCGGCTGCGTGGCCGCTGTGGCCGAAAGCGCAGCTCCAAAATATGAATGCTGTGACTGTGGCGAAGATGTCGAACCCGAATTGACGGTTTCGCCACAAACCTAAGCTGATTAGCGAGGCGATCGCAAAGTAACAGAAACAAATAATACAATTGGCAATCCCAGCTACCAGCGAAGTAGAGAAGTCAGGTAATGTCAGGGTGAATGTCGTGGCGATCGAACTATAGATAAAATTCATGATAAAATTAAGAATTGGTAAATTAAAGGCGATCGATTTTAGATTTTAGATTTTAGATTGACTCCATATTCTTCCTTTGTCAATTGTCAACTGCCTAAAAACCTCACTGTCAACTGTCAACTGTCAACTGTCAACTGCCAACTGCCAACTGTCAACTGCCAACTGCCAACTGTCAACTGTCAACTGTTTAATTACCAGCGTTCGGAATGGGCGATCGCCTCGACATCCACTATCATGAGTAAGCGTCCTTCGGAATTGTACAAACCTTTTAAGAAGGGAGCCAAGTCGGGACTGACATCTACTGCTGAGACAGTGCGATCGGGATTTAGAGACAAAACTCCTTCGACACGGGAGACAGCCAAGCCCATCCGCATTTTCGACAATCTCACATCTCGCGGATCGGGCGCTTCCACCACTAAGATGCGGCTGCTTGGGTGGTGGGTGTCAACCGGATCGAGCCCAGCAAACCGTCCGAAGTCTGCTGCTGCTAGGATTTCGCCCCGCAAGTTGGTTAATCCCAACAAAAATGGCAGGGTGTTGGGAACCGGGGAAATCGGTTGTTCGTTGAGGGAAAGAACTTCCCGCACTGCTTCTAACTCTACGCCAAAGAGACTGCCTCCTTGACCGAAAAGGAGAAATTGCTTTGTTCCAGTTGTCTGATTCCCCGCCGCCTGGGTAGCAGTTGTTTTCATTGCTGATTTTTTGTTTATAGTGTATCTTAGCAAATTAGGATTTTGCTTTGCCAGGAAAGCCGATCGCCCGGAAAGTTTTTCAGGAGCGGTTTTGCCACATCAAATGGTTAAATAAATAGCGGGCTGGGCAACAGGAAAGATTTCTCTGATTATATGTACCACTTTTAAGGAATTTAGAAACCCTGTTTGTTGAAAAAACGGGGTTTGTCGCTATGATATTTGGTGAAAGTTACTGAACACTTGATATAGCACAAAATAGTGTGAGTGAGGTCAATGACGATTATCAATTCCCTCACTATTAGGAGAAGGGCTATATAGCCTCGATCGGATAGATGAGGTATGACTGTAAATGGAGTTGTTAGGCGCATACCTTGCTATATAACAAATCTTTAGAGGGCTAAAGCCCAACAACATACCTTATCTTTCTGAGAAGCGCTATATATTTTGTTTATGCCCAAAGCAGTCGCTGCACGATGTTGACGAGTTGCTGAGGCTCAAATGGTTTGCTGACGTAAGCATCGGCGCCTAAATCGGTTCCCCAAGCTTTATCGATATCAGTGTTTTTATGAGTACAAAATACTACTGGTAAGTGTGCAGTGGCGCGATCGCCCCGCAATTCTCTGATCACTTCAAATCCGTTCATTCGCGGCATCACTACGTCTAAAACCACGAGATCAGGCGGCACTTCTCGGATCAGGGCGATCGCTTCTTCGCCGTCACCAGCCCGGATCACCTGCATTCCGGCATCTTGAAGAATGCGACAGATGATTTCCAGTTCGCTGGGAACATCGTCCACTACTAAAATTTTTGACATAATTTCACACTTCCTTACTATTGTTGACGGCGGATAATCTCGCTCCAGAAGCTGCTGGCGTGATGGCTTTCGCCCCGCTTCGCTACGGTTATTTGATTGCGCCATTTTGCAAACAAATAAATGCACTTCTAAATACAATATAGCCGGTCACATAGCCTCAGGGAAGAAGGAAGAAGGAAGAGGGAAGAGGGAAAAAGGAAGAGGAAAGAGGGAAAAAGGAAGAGGAAAAAAGAAAGAGGGAAAAAGAAAGAGGGAAAAAGGAAGAGGGAAGAAGAAAGAGGGAAGAATAAGCCAGAATAAGCCAGAATAAGCCAGAATAAGCCAGAAAGAAGAAGTCCGATGAAGTCGGAAGAGAAAAAAAAGCTATCCCTGCCTCCGTGACTTCCGTGTCGCGAATCAAGGGAATTGGGAATTCCCAATTCCCACTTAGCTGCATTTAAGCTTCGATAATTACTCGCAAATTGCCGCGTTTTTTCATCACCCGACAAGCGGTTGAGGAACCAGATCGTTCAAATTCCAAATCTAGCAAAGTTGAGCCTATCCTTAAGTTGTTTAGCGACAACTTATTAATCGATTCTGGTAAGGCTGGATCGATAATTCGCAGTTGGTTGTTAGGCGCATCGGGAACTAAATTTAACATCATTTGCAACAGTTGAAAAATGCTGCCAGTTGCCCAAGCTTGGGGCGAGCAAGCTACAGGATACTGCACGGGGCGATCGCTCTGGCTGTTGCGCTCGTAGCCGCAAAAAAGTTCGGGGGGACGCTCGTAGGGTTGCAGCAAAGTCATGTCAAATAAGCCTTGAGCTACTTCTAGGGCTTGTTCGACTCGGCCGAGCGATCGCAATCCCATAGCTGTCAAAGCGTTGTCGTGCGGCCAGACTGAGCCTGTGTGGTAGCCTATGGGATTGTAGGCGGGAGATAAGGAGGATAGGGTGCGAATTCCCCAACCGCTAAACATATCTGGGGCTTGCAATCTTTCTGCTACGCTGCGAGCTTTTTCTCGCGACAAAATGCCGAGGTGCAAACAGTGTCCCGGATTTGATGAAATGCTGTCTACAGGTTTGCCTTCGCCGTCTAATGCTAGGGCGCAATAATCTAAATCTTCGATCCAAAAATCGCGGTTGAATCGGGTTTTTAGGTCTCTTGCTTCTTCTAGCCAGCGATCGCATAAATCGATGCGTTTCTTGATGCGGGCAATCTCTGCCAGCCTGGTTTTGGCAGCGTAAACGTAGGCTTGGACTTCGCAAAGGGCGATCGCTCCTTCTGCGATGACACCCGATCGGTTGACGATGCAATCTCCCGAGTCTTTCCAACCTTGATTTGCTAAGCCGCGCTGGGATTTTTTGTAATAGCTGAGGTAGCCTGTGGCGGCACATTTGCGATCGATCCATTCCATCGCTGCCAAGGCATTTGGCCACAAAAGGTCTAAAGTTTTGCTGTCGTAAGTCCAGGCATAATATTCAGCGTAAAGCATCAACCACAGCGGCGTTGCATCGACAGTTCCGTAATAGGGAGTGTGGGGTATTTCCTGACAGCGAGCCATTTCTCCCATGCGAATTTCGTGCAAGATTTTGCCCGGTTCTTCGTCGCGCCAATCGTCGTCATTTTTGCCTTGATAGTGAGCTAAAGTTGTTAGGGTTTCTCTGGCTAAAGTTGGATCGAGAATTAAGATTTGAGCAGCGGCGATGATGGAGTCGCGCCCGAATAATGTTGAGAACCAGGGAACTCCGGCTGAAATTGCTTTGCCTTTGCCAAAGGTTTGTCGTAGGGAATAAATGTCTTGTTCGGCGCGTTTTAGGAGTCGATTAAAGGTGTTTTTATCTGACTTAATTCGGGTAATTTCGCTCAGCCATTCTCGCTCTTCTAAAAGTTCCGCTGCTTTGGCTTGAACTAGGTTTACGGGAGTGGTAACTTGGGAGATCGATTTGCCGTCGATCAGCATTTTGAGCCGATATCCCAATTTGATTGCTTCGTGGGATTTTAGGGAGATGCGCCATACTGCTGTATTCCCCTGAAACAGTGATGGTGGCTGGTTGTAAAACTCGATCCGAGATTCCATTACTAAGCCGTCTAAACCTTGGTAGGCAAGGGTTAAATCTTGTTGAAGATCGCAGAAAGGATATGGGGCGATCGCTCGATCGCCGATCGGGTTTTTTGCTGATTCTTGAATTGGCACATTTGGGTTTTCTACTGCCGGATTTTCACCGTGGCTATTGCCGTTTGCAGCGTCAGGAAAAGCTGCTTTGCCTGCAAATTCGCTGGGGGATGCTCCGTCGGTTTTTTGGGGCACCAGGCGCAGGAGTTTCCCGCGCTGGGAGCGGCCGTAACCCCGGACTTCAAATAAGTCTAAGAAATCTGAGCTGAAGCTGAGACTTATTTCAAAGCTGACTGGTTTTGTGGTGAAGTTGGTGATTTCTATTTCTTCAAACAAACCGCCGTTGAGCACCATTTCTCGCCTGATGCCGATGGTTTCGGCGCCGATGCGCTCGTCAATGCGGGGATTGGAGCACAAAACTGTTTGCAGGTAGCCTTTTTCGGCGTTGCTGCTGAGCAAAATTGGCGATCGCCCTTCTATTTGCAATTCTAGGCGGCTGAGGAAGCGCGTGTCGTGGCAAAACAACCCAAAGCTAGACACGTTGTCGTCTTCTAAGCAGCCTGAGATGTTGCCGAGGGTGTCAGTAATCAGGAATAAATCATCGTCTTTGAGGGTGAGTGTTGGTTGAGGTCGATCGGCGATCGCGCAAGGCCACTCGGTTACGGGTAATTCCGCAGCGGCGACAAATGTTTTTCCTTCTAGTTCATAGGTATCGGTCATTTTTACAAAAAGTGGATTCCCAGCTTTCAAAAGTTTAATTTTCTTGAGCTTTTGACTCTTGACTTTTTGGCATTAAATTTTGACACGAAGCACTCTGATGTCATACTTCACTATTAGCATCATACCATTTTTTAAACGACTGATGCCAGCAAATAGTTGACTTTCTAAGATGAATTCATTTTTTTAATTCAGACTAAAAAGTGAAACAACAGAAAAAAGCTAAGAATAATATCTACCCACTGATCTAGCAGTTTTCAATGAACAAAATATAGTAGAAATACTGCGATACTGACAGTTCTCTCCTGGTTTGGTCGCAACTAAAATGACAATAGAAGCAATGTAAAAACCGGGTATTTCATAATATAACCCGGTTAATTAAATGTGCTAAGTAAATTTTCGATAACTAAACCCGCCTTGCGCTTAATATTATGTCCTGTCAATTACCATAACAATGAAAGTTCGTAGTGCGGACTTCAGTCCGCTCTCCGGTGGCGGACTGAAGTCCGCACGCTCGATCCCATTTTATTGCGGTTAACCGACCGGACATGATATAATTTGTCATCACCCAGCTATCTGCTACGCAGTTCAAATTCTGTCAAATGATGCGCGTGACCATTTTGAGAAAATCGCTCTTTTAAAATTTGTCGGTAAACTGCTTCATAGCCATCGACCATTGTTTTAACGCTGAAGCGATCGATCGCGTGTTGGCGACAAGCGCTGCGATCGAGTTCTCGCACCGGTTCGATGGCGGCGATACATTCTGCCACGCTTTCGCACAGAAAACCAGTTTTTTCGTGAACAATAACTTCGGAAGTCGAGCCTAATTTCATGGCAATTACGGGCGTTCCCGTTGCCATGGACTCAATCATGACTAACCCGAAAGGTTCGCGCCAAGTAATCGGAAATAATGTGGCGACTGCACCGCCCATCAGCACGCTTTTTTGGGCGTGGTTAGCTTCGCCTAAATATTCTACTTGCTCGCCGTCAATGTGCGGCTTAATTTCTTGCTCGAAATATTCGCGATCGACAGTATCAATTTTGCCTGCTATCTTTAAATGCCAACCGGAAGCCTTAGCAATTTCTATGGCTAAATGAGTACCTTTTTCCGGCGAAATGCGACCTAGAAAAGCTAAATAAGGAGGATTTTCGGGCTGGGGGTGAAATTCGTAAGTCACCGGATCGATGCCGTTATAAACTGTGGCGACGTAGTTGAGATTTAATCTATCTTCCCGCTGAGAGTTAGAAATACTTAGATAGGGCTGAGTGCGGGCCAAGCTAAACATCTTTTCGTTGTCTGGGGTAAAAATGCCGTGGAGGGTGTGAACTGTGGGCGTTTTTACTAAGTGCGAGTAAGACAAAGCTGTGCAGCCTACGTGGGAATGAATGATATCAAATTCTCCGGCTTTTCCATATACTTTGCTCAGTTGCATCATATCGTAAATGCCGTATTCTTTAACGGTGGGATCGAGACGCAGCGCTCTGGGGTGAACTGATTCTAAAGTAGCAGAAGTAATTGAATCGCCGGAGGCAAATAAGGTGACTTCATGTCCCCTTCTGACTAATTCTTCGGTCAAGAGGCTGACCACCAGTTCAATTCCTCCGTAAGCTGGGGGCGGAACTCGCTCGAACAGGGGGGCAATTTGGGCAATTCTCATCACAAACCTTCTAATTTTATTTACTGTAAAATTTCCTACGCGATTGAGGATTGTTACACTAGGTAGTGTTAGCAACTTCTCTTAACTTTTAAGTTACTGTCGCGCACAATTAAATTTAATAACAATTTACAAATTTAGTCTATGCTACCTGAGAGGGAGATTGTCAGCCAAGCCGATCCTCTTCGAGGGCTTCGCTAACGCACTTTTGTGCTTCTTTTTTGAGTTTACAGGGCTACTGCGCCACGGAAAAGCTAGCTTGACTTCTGCCGAAAGAGAGAATAACGCCCAACGCCAGCTCGTTTTTCCAGTCGTACCTTCCCTTAATATCGAAAATTGTGTAAAATATTGCAATCACAGAAATGACGCGCGGGCGAGCCAATCAACGGGGTTTTCAATTGCGATCGATCGCGCAGTTGCGAGAGATTTCTCTACAAGAGTCGGTTGATATTTGTAGGGGCGGTGCCCCCGTGCCCGCCCTCTTTCAGTTGTAGGGTGCGTCGCCACCAACCATCACAAATAAAAATCGACTATCGATGAGCGACGCACCTTACTTACAGTTGACAGATGACAGCGACTTCTACATGGAAGGAATATAGTGCTGTCCCCGCTCGCGAGTAAAATACGCGAGCGGGGACAGCACTATAATAAAAAAATGCTTTTCGCAAAACAGAGATGCTCCCTTTAAACCAATTCTTTCTGGTCAAAAATTGCATCATGCTAGTGCAGCAACTTTATAGCAAACAAATTATAAATATGAGCGTTCAGTTTCGCCAAATTCAACTACCGGAAAATCCCAGCCAGCGGCTGCCAGAAAAAACAAAAACTGCGGGAAGCTTTGCACAGAAAAGCAAGCCAAATATTAGCGAAGTGAAAGCAGGTGTTTTGCGAGGAATGGCAGAAATTATAGCAGATATTGAGGGCGATCGAGCGGACAGTATTACTGCTCTAGAATGGACTTATTGTCTCTGGGCTAAATCTCAATGGGATCTGAAAAATCCCGATCGCACTAGAGAAGTATCTCAAGCTATTTGGCTGGTAGCTCAGAACAACGTGCGCCTGAAACAGCAGTTGTTGTGGCGTTTGGCGCTGCATTACAGCCACCAGTTAGAAAATCCTGTTTCTAGCAATGCTCCCGCCCTCGATCGAGCTTTGGTAGAGTGCTTTGCCGACTTTGCTAATACAGCGACTGGTACCGATGCTTTGCCAGTACAAATCATTAAAATACTGACCCGCGATTTACCAGATTACGAGCTAGCAAAACTGAGTTGGCAATACCTAAAAACCCCCGTAGAACTATTAGGAAAAGCTCAGTTACCCGCAAGTATCCCCGTAGTCGATCGCGCCGGGCCACATCTTGCTGGAATTTTTGCCAAAAATCAGGTTGCCGATTTGTCGGGTGTAGAATGGCTGCTCAGGTGCTTGAAGGAAATGCCACCAGCGCCGCAACTTGCAGCAGTTGAAGAGTTGTTAGTTAAAATTTCGAGCGATATTCTCAAAAATCAACGGCCGAAATTGGTTGAGTGGGTGCGAGACGAATATTATCCGAAATTGCAGTTACTTTCGGCTCCCGCCCAAGAGTCGCTGAGGCGATGGATTGGCGGACTAAATTACAGTTATTTCCAGAAAACAATTGATTTGGTGGCGCGGATGCTGCGGCTGTCTGATGTGGAAATTAAGCAGTTGGAGGAGCGCCGGGATTTTTGGGCCAATTATACCGATCGCCTGCTGCGGGTGCGCTTGCTGTTGCCGCAGTCGTCTGTGAGCGCGATCGGCTACCAGTTGCCGTTTGATGTGGATATCTTACCGGAAGACGGCGCTCCTCCAACGGAAGTTTGCATTTTTCAGTTGGAGGGCTATTGCGCGATCGAGTTTTTCCGGGGTACAGGCGCCGAAATTCGCTTGATTAAGCGTACCAAAGAGAGCGATCGGCTGTTGTTTGTCAAAAAAGAACTGTCTGTTAAGCGCATCAGAAAACTAGGCGGTGAAGTGCACGATCGCGTTTTCATGTGGCAAAGTTCTTGCGAAAAGTGGCTGAAACAGAAAAAAATCCTGCCCAATGAGGGGACTAAATCTTTTCAGGGAATGTCGCAGTATTACGGCAAATATGATTCTACAAATGGCTTGAGAATGCCGGAACCTCAGGAACAAAAAGAGCGGGAAGTTTTATTGAAAAAGTGGCAGAAAGAAATGGAATCTTTGTCATAATGATTGCGACTAATCAGTTTGTAGTGAGGACTTTAGTCCGCAAAAATTCATGCGGACTAAAGTCCTCACTACAAACCTGTCCGCAAAAATTCATGCGGACTAAAGTCCTCACTACAAACCTGTTTTATAGTGGTAGATCGAGCGGAGGTGATATCAGTGCTCATTGACGGCGCGATAGTGATATTTTCCCCGGTATAAGAGTTTTGGCTTGACCGAAATTGCGACAAACGGGCGATCGCCATCCTCGATCCCGATCGCACAGCCGAAAAGACTGTCGCAAGATGCAGTAAAATTAATCCGTGAGATAGATACTGCGATCGGCTATAATCAAGAGTTAGAAAAAAAGAACACCGATCGCGCAAAAATATGGTTGCCACTCAGAAGAATCTCAACATAGCCGCCCTGGAAGCAGAATACAGTCAAAAAACACCGCGAGAAATTCTCAAATTTGCCCTAGACAATTTTGACAATATTTCAATCTCTTTCAGCGGTGCCGAAGATGTAGTTCTGATCGACATGGCATCAAAAATTACTAAAAACTTCCGCGTTTTCACCCTAGACACGGGACGGTTGCACTCAGAAACCTATGAGTTTCTGGAGCGAGTTAGAAAGCATTACGGCATTAAATTAGAAGTAATGTTTCCCGATGCAGCAGAAGTACAAGCCCTAGTAGATGAAAAGGGATTGTTTAGTTTTTATGAAGACGGCCACAAAGAATGCTGTGGCGTGCGGAAAGTCAAGCCGCTTCGCCGCAAATTGAATACTCTTGATGCTTGGATTACCGGTCAGCGCAAAGACCAAAGTCCCAGTACCCGCAACGGTATTCCGGTGATTGAAGCTGACGGTGCTTTTTCAACTCCAGACCATGAATTAATTAAATTCAACCCCTTAGCAAACTGGTCTTCGGCAGAGGTTTGGGATTATATTCGCGCTTTGGAAGTGCCTTACAACAAGTTGCACGAACGCGGTTTTGTCAGCATTGGTTGCGAACCTTGTACGAAACCAGTATTGCCAAACCAACTCGAACGCGAAGGTCGTTGGTGGTGGGAAGAATCGACGATGAAAGAGTGCGGTTTGCACGCTGGTAATACACAAAAATAGTTGATAGCGTTAATCAGTTGACAGTTGACAGTTAACTAATGACTGATGACTAATGACTGATGACTAATGATATCGTGTCCGGTCGATTGACCGCGATAATATCGGTTCGTAGTGCGGACTTCAGTCCGCAGCATATTGCGGACTGAAGTCCGCACTACGAACCTTTTTTTGTTATAGTAATCGACCGGACATGATATGACAACTGACAACTGACAAGTTTTTAAGCCAGGTACTTATGCTCGCCTCAACTAGCGAATTGCTGAACACAGCCCGGAGAAATGCTTACGCGATCGGCGCTTTTAACGTGTACAATCTCGAAGGAGTAAAAGCCGTCATCGATGCCGCCGAAGCGCTGCAAAGTCCTGCGATGTTGCAACTTCATCCCAGCGCTCTCAAATACGGAAAATCGCCTTTAGTCGCGCTTTGCATGGAAGCAGCGCGCAAGGCTGTAGTGCCGATCGCAGTACACTTAGATCACAGCACCTCAGAAAAAGACATTCACCTCGCCCTCGCCGCCGGTATCAAGTCCATCATGGCTGACGGTTCTCCTTTGTCTTACGAACAAAACTTAATCTTTACTCGCGAAATGACTGAGTTATCCCACGCTAACGGTGCGGTAGTTGAAGCGGAAATCGGCAGAATTAGCGGCACGGAGGACGGTTTGACAATTGAAGAAAAAGCGGCAAAGATGACCGATCCGGTGGAAGCTGTAGAGTTTATTGCAGCAACTAAGGTGGATTTTTTAGCGGTAACAATTGGCAACGTTCACGGTAAATATTTCAGCGAACCGAAACTCGATTTTCCGCGTTTGGCAAAAATCCGGGCTTCTGTTTCGTTGCCGTTAGTGCTGCACGGCGCTAGCGGTTTGCCGGAATCCACGATCAATCAATCTATTGCATTAGGTGTGTCTAAGTTTAATGTAAATACGGAAGTTCGCGATGCTTATATGGAGGTGTTGAAAACGAGCAATTCTTTGTCAGATCCGGATTTGTTGGAAGTTATGGAAAAGGCAATTGATGCTATGCGATCGGTGATTTCGGGCAAGTTGCAACTTTTCGGTTCTGCGGGTAAGGCTTATTTGCATCAGTCACCTTATGCGGAAGGATTTACGGCAAATAGTGTTGGCAATAAACAAGAAAATCGGGCGGTTGAAACCGCTAAGAGGGCTGAAGCCCAACAACGTACCTCATCTTTCTGAGAACCGCTATACGTTATTTTCTTCAGTCCACGGAGGTGGACTTTGTCTGTGTAGACGCGGTTTCAACCGCCGTCTTTTCTAACGGTTGAAAAACGGAGGTGGACTTTGTTTGTCTAGAGGCGGTTTCAACCTCTAAGAGGGCTGAAGCCCAACAACGTACCTTATCTTTCTGAGAAGCGCTATACGTTTTTTCTAACGGTTTAAAAATCGATCGGGATCGATGCCAGATTCCCGCAACCGCTGAATTAAAGACTGCAATTGAGCTTCCGCTGACTCAGCGCGCTGCCGTTGCTGTTCCGCTTCAGTCAGAATCCAGTTGCCATCAACATCATACCAGCGCAACCACAGGCGATCGATTCCCTGAAACTCCCCTTGCCACAAACCCAAGCCCAAACCTAGATCCGGAATCCAGACTCGCGAGTCAGATAATTCTAATTCTTGATAGTGTCCGGCATTCAATGCAAACACTCGCAACCTATTAGTATAGCGGCTGAAAACTGCATAAACAGGAACCCGCAAAATCTGCTCGTAAACCTCCCATTTACTGGGCGGTTTCTCATCTGTCTGGGCCTCTAAAACTTGCCCGTTACCCCCAGCATTCCGCTGAGTTGGCAACTTTTCCTCATCAATATTTGCACCTAAATCTTCTTTTTCCGTTCCCGGCGAAAGCAGTTCCACAATTACAAAAGGATTCACGCCTTCCTGCCAAGTAACGTAACTCATCCGCAATTCTGATCCATCGTACAGTCTCGGAACTCCCACAACTCCAAACCAATCGGGGCGTTTGTGCCAAAGAGGGTGCTGCACGTCATAATAAAGGTTCATGTCAGTGCCGCTAAATATCTCAGAAGCCTGATAATTGCGAGGGCGAAAGGCCAGGGTTAACAACTGCGGCTGCAAATCGTGAAATTCGTCTGGCAAACCAGGTTCCTCCGGATCTTCGCTAGGTAAATCGTACATTGTCGGCAGCGTTTCTCTGGGCGATCGCGGCGGATCGCTTTGCGGCACTGGATATTTAAAAGGAAACATATAATATTGAGAAATGACTGCATTTATGCTAACATTATTTTAATACTGCTAGGGCGAGTAATAACACCTTTAAATATATAGGCTCGCGAGCTTTAAATATATAGGCTCGCGAGCGGGACGCTCGCACTCCTAGAAAACGATTTTTATAAAATCTGGATGCTCTCAGATTATCGGCTCGCTAGCGGATTCTCGCACTTATAAAAAACCATTTTTATAAAATCTGGATGCTCCCCTTTTCTGCGTCTATTCCGTGAAGTTAATCTCCAATCTAAAAGCTCAAATCGACTGACTCGAACTTCTGTACTATGCTCAACATTCCTCAACTGATTGCTCAAGAACTTGCTATCAATCTTTCTCAAGTCAACAATGCTCTGGAACTTTTCGCGGAGGGCGCAACTATTCCGTTTATTGCCCGCTACCGCAAAGAACGCACCGATTTGCTGAACGAAATTCAGTTGCGGGATATTTCCGATCGCTTCACCTATTTGACGGAAATTGAAGACCGCAAAAAGTCGATTTTAGAGACGATCGCCTCCCAGGGCAAACTTACGGCCGAATTGCAAGCCAAAATTGAGTCGTGCTTGCAAAAAAATGAACTCGAAGACCTTTATCTGCCTTACAAACCCAAGCGGCGGACGCGGGCGACGATTGCTAGAGAAAAAGGTTTAGAACCGCTGGCAATTTTTATTAAGTCTCTGAATTTGCCGACGGCGAAACCAGTCGATATCGAAGCGGAAGCCACTAAATATATTTCGGAAGAAAAGGGCGTGAAGACAACAGAAGAAGCTGTCAAAGGTGCTGGGGATATTTTGGCGGAGGCGGTTTCTGAAAAAGCTGAGTACCGAGCTTATTTGCGAGATTTCTTGATGAAAACTGGGGTTTTTGTCTCGAAAATTAAAGATGATTTCCCGGAAGGAACTACGAAATTTGAAATGTACCGCAATTACCAAATTGCAGCGAGAAATGTTCAGTCGCACAATATGTTGGCTTTGTTTCGCGGGGAAACGGAGGGGGTTTTAGATTTAGACTTAGCCTTTGATGAATCGGCGGTGATGGCTTATTTGGAATCTCAGGAAATTAGAACTAGGATACCTGAAGTTAAAGAGTTTTATCGATCGACCTTGAAGGACGCTTTCAACCGCCTGATGAAGACTTCGCTGATGACGGAAGTGCGATCGCACCACAAAGCCGAGGCTGATATCGAGTCCATCACCACCTTTGAAACCAACCTCCGCGAGTTGTTGCTGTCGGCGCCGGCGGGCATGAAACCCACACTGGCAATAGATCCGGGATTTCGCACGGGGTGCAAAGTTTCCGCCCTCGACGAAACCGGGCAGTTTTTGGAATATCAAGCCATTTTCCCCCACCAAGCCCCAGGTCAGAGACAACAAGCTGGTAAAATTGTCAAGCATTTGCTGGAAAAATATAAAATTGAATTAATCGCGATCGGCAACGGTACAGCTTCCCGCGAAACCGATGACTTTGTGTCGGAAGTTTTGGCAGATATGGACAAAAAACCGATTAAAGTTATGGTGAACGAATCCGGCGCATCGATTTATTCAGCGAGTGATGTGGCGATCGCCGAATTTCCCGATCTCGACATCACCGTCAGGGGTGCAGTCAGCATCGGTAGGCGCTTGCAAGATCCTTTAGCCGAACTTGTCAAAATTGACCCAAAATCAATCGGAGTCGGTCAATATCAACACGACGTTGACCAAAAACTGCTCAAAAAGAAACTCGACGAAACAGTCGAAAGCTGCGTTAACTATGTCGGAGTTGACTTAAACACAGCTTCCAAAGAACTGCTGACATTTGTGTCGGGAATGACAGCAACAGTTGCCAAAAATATCGTCAATTACCGCAACGAAAACGGCGCCTTTAAAAATCGCCGCCAACTGTTGAAAGTTCCCAAACTCGGGCCAAAAGCTTTTGAACAAGCAGCCGGATTTCTCCGCATTCGCGGCGGCGAAAACCCGTTAGACAATACAGCAGTTCATCCTGAAAGTTATCCTGTTGTCCAGGCGATCGCCAAAGATTTAAGTTTGCCGCTGACGGAAATAACACAAATATCGGCAAAAGTCAAGACAGTAGATATCAAGAAATATGTCACCGAGAAAGTCGGAGAACCGACACTCCGAGACATTATTTCCGAACTCGAAAAACCCGGAAGAGACCCGCGCGCCGAGTTTAAATATGCTACTTTCCAAGCCGGAATTAACGAAATCTCCGACTTGCTAGTTGGGATGGAATTGGAAGGCATCATCACGAATGTAGCTAACTTTGGAGCCTTTGTAGATGTGGGAGTGCACCAAGATGGTTTGGTTCATATTTCTCAATTAGCCGATCGCTTCGTGGACGATCCGAAACAGGTTGTGAAAGTCGGACAAGTTGTGAAAGTGCGGGTTTTGGAGGTGAATGAAAAGTTAAAGCGGGTGAGTTTGACGATGAAGCTGCAAGAAAAACCGCAACCGTCAAATAGCGCGAGGCTTCCGGCCCCGCGCCGGCGTTAAAACTAGCGATCGGTTAACCGCAAGAAGATTCGTTCGTAGTGCGTCCTGGTGTCCGCTTTTAGGCTGCGGACTGAAGTCCGCACTACAAACCATTCAACACGACAGACAGATTTTATCGAGCTTTTTCAGATTTGCTAACGAGATCGAACAACCCTTCAGCAACAGCTTGATTGCCGTCTTTATCAAGGTGGATACTATCAAACTTAATATACATGGGAGCAGAACGACCTTCTTTTTTGGCAATTTGCGATCGACCCCGACGGACTGGTTCGGTACCATCGAGATAGGGTACACCGAGTGACTGACTAATTTCCCCAAGTCGCTTGCCCGCGTCGATAGTCAGCCGATTTTTTGGCACTCGCTGCTCGTTGTCAAAAAACCCGTCAAAAGCAATAAAGCGAGCAGGTAAGTAAACTACAACCAGCGATCGACCGTCAGCAGCAACGGAGTCTCGGAGTACGCTCAAATCTTCTTCAAACTGCTTCCAAACGCGATCGGGGAGATCTGGAGGTACATTAGCCTGCTTCCAGCCAGAGGCTACCGTTGCGCCCAAAGGAACTTCCGGGTTGATGTTGTTATTTGATAAACCTAGCAAGTACAAGCATTTTTGGGAGTTGATTCTCAGCCAGGAAGGAGAAGCTAAGACGTGAGTAACTTGTTTTAATCCGTTTTTCAAATTGTCCAGTTTGGATTGAGGGGCAGGCTCTAGATAGGGGTTTTTCGGCGCACCTTTGTCCTCGCGGCGAAACCACGTCATTGAGACCATGTTGTTGTCTACAGCCAGCACTACTATATCTGGTTTGTAGGCCGACCACTGGTTGCGATAAACATAGTTAATTTCTTTGACCGTATAACCTTCTATAGCGCTGTTGATATAGGTTGCTTTGGCACCATTTTTCTGAAAAACAGTTGCTAGTTGAGCTGGCCAAGTATCTTCTGCACCAATCCCAGTCCCAAATGTTGTTGAATCCCCCATCCCGAGGATTCGCACTTCGCCAGGGGGTTTCTGAACCGGCAGCAGGGGGCCGCGATTTCCCGCACTGCTCATCGCGATGGGACGACCTCCTGTAAATTGGCGATCGTAAACGTTATTTTTGTACTCAGGAGCAATAACTTGCAGCATTCCTTCCAATAATAAAGCTGCTAACAATAGCTTTGACAAGTCTGCGGTGGTGCGGCGAAATGCGGTTTTTATATGGGAAAGTGCTTGGTCATTAAATATTGGGAGCATAACTGATCGATCCGATTAGAACTGGAAGTAAATGAAATTTGAACTTGAGGCGCCGGCAAAGGTAAATATCAGCGCAATTGCGATCGTACAAACAATCCACTTGAGCAAATTTGGGTGCATCTGAGCCCAACTCATCCATCGTTGCTTCACATCCCCCCATTGAGCTAGCAAAACTAGCGCCAGGTAGAATATCGGGCGATAGTCAATAGGTATCCGGCCATCAGCAAAAGTCAATATCCGCTGAAATACCACACCCGCACTGTTCAAATCAGATGATGCAAAGAGTACCCAAGAAGTACAAATCACAAAAAAGGTCAACAGCCAGTGCAGGAAATAACTGGCTTTCGACTTAGGTGCAGAGGAGAGTCCAAACGCTCTTTCCATTGACAGCATTGCCCCTTGCAAACCTCCCCAAGCAACCCAGTTCCATCCAGCACCGTGCCAGAGCCCTCCCAGCAGCATCGTAATCATTAAGTTTCCATAGGTACGGAGTTGGCCCTGCCGGTTGCCACCCAGGGGAATGTAAAGATAGTCGCGCAGCCAATTTGACAGTGAAATGTGCCAGCGGCGCCAGAAATCAGTAATGCTGTAAGCCAGATAAGGCCTGTCAAAATTTTTCGGCAGTTCTATTCCGAATAGGCGGGCAGAACCGATCGCCATATCTGAATAACCAGAAAAGTCGCAGTAGACTTGAACTGTAAAGGCGAACGTAGCTAGTAACAACCCCAACCCGGAAACGCTCTGGGGCCCACTAAAAGCCTCACTGGTAATTGATGCCATCGGGTCAGCTATATAAACTTTTTTCAGCATCCCCCAGATGATTTGGGCAATGCCGCTGCGGATCTGAACCCAGTCTACCGCTGACTCGCAGGTCAACTGGGGCATGAGAACCTTCGCGCGGACGATCGGGCCAGCAACCAGATTAGGGAAGAAAATGACGTACAGTGCTAGGTCGAGAAATGACTTTTGAGCAGGTGTAACGCCTTTGTAGACATCGACTATGTAACAGATCGTCTGGAATGTGTAAAAAGAAATACCCAGAGGCAATAGCAGATTTAGTTGAGGCCAAGGATAAAATCCAAACAGGGAGTGTGCGGAAGCTGAGAAGAAGTTTGCGTATTTGAAAACGCATAGAGTGCTTATAACTACAACCAAAAAAGTAATTAACGCAGTAGTTCTATCTCTATTTTTAGTTGATGACTCTATGATGCGAGCTGTTATATAAGCTAGCAGGGTATATAAAACCATTAGGAGTGAGTAAGGTACGCTCCACACCCAATAAAAGCAGTAGCTAGCCAATAACAAAAACCAACGTCGGTATTGCGGTGTCAGCAAGTAATAGACATACACCACCACCACCAAAAAGACCAAAAATAATGTGGAGTTAAACAGCATCTTTTGAAATCTGAAATTTTAGCGATCGCTAAGTGAATCGTATCTATAGAGATAGCAGTTGTCAATGATTGGAACATTTATTTTTCGTAACAAACCCCAAAGACGCGCAACGTCCAAAGTTCGATCGGAGATAATAAAACTTTACGATTTATTGAGAATTGCTATTAATCTTGATGGAAATGTTCTCTGACATTTTTAAAATAGCTGACTGCGGTGCAAATCACCAAAGGGTCAAATGATGCCCGAGGGAGGGACTCAGTTGACAGTTGACAGTTGACAGTTGACAGTTGACAAGACCTCTTGCAAAAATCGGAAAACACCCTGAAATTATCTGCGTTTACCTGTGTTTATCTGTCTGACATCTGCGGTTGCAGGATCGATCGAAGACTTATGCAATCTTGTCTACAGTTGACAGTTGACAGCTTTCCGTGAACGTAGTCGAATGGTTAACCTAGGACATCAGTTGACCTAGAAGGAAGAGGATTGGAGTAATAAATAGTTTTCTTTTTATTTCTCCTTATAAGGGATAGGCTTTCAACTAATTCTTTCTGCTAATTTTAACCGCTCTTCAACCCCTCTGGGTTGGGATGAGAGTTTGTACAGACGCCGTTTCAACCGCCTGGTATTCTGAGCGATCGCGTATCGAGCTATAATTGTGTAATCCTCACCCACCTCAAAATTATATGGTTGCAAGTAAAAGCGACACCTACGTTTCCCCCGAAGACTATTTAGCAGGCGAGAAAGTCAGCCCCATCAAACACGAGTACAGACAAGGTGAAATTTATGCAATGGCAGGAACCAGCAAAGCTCACGCTACCATTAGTCTCAATGCAGCAATTTTGCTGAGAAACCATCTGCGGGGAAGTGGTTGTATGCCTTACGTGGCAGACATAAAAGTTCGGATTGAGGCCGCAAATTGTTATTACTATCCCGATGTAGCGGTGACTTGCGATGAACGGGACAGAAATACTGCTGAAGATTTCATTATCTACCCGCGCTTAATTGTGGAAGTCTTATCGCCGACAACAGCGGCTTTTGACAGAGGCGAAAAGTTTGCCGATTACCGCACTTCTGAAATTTTGCAAGAGTATGTCTTAATCAATCAAGAAAGAGTTAGTGTAGAGTGTTTTCGCCGGAATGCAGAGGGTTTGTGGGTGCTTTATCCTTATACTCAAGGGCAAGACGTTCAGTTTGCTAGTATTGATTTTAGCTGTGCGATCGAGGCATTGTATGAAGATGCGATACTGCTCTAATTCATCAAAATTGTTCGTAATAAGGACTTTAGTCCTGAGCGACTAAACGGCAGAGGGCGGACTAAAGTCCTCACTACAAACAGCGGACTAAAGTCCTCACTACAAACTTTATTTCTTCTTGCTGGCTTTCCAAGTGCCGCCGTAGAAGTACAAAGCATTGTTTTTGCTTACCAATTCCCAACAGTTAAGACACAGAAAAAACCACTGCCCCGACTCGTCATACCGGGCGCGGTAGAGAATCGGGGCAGATTGGGAACAGCGATCGCAATATTTGATTCTAATTCCTCTGGTCATTGTTTCTCAGTTTCAAGCAATAACTGACTCTTGAGGGCGGGCAAAAATCATGCGGCCCGCGCTAGTTTGCAAGGCGCTAGTGACTACGACTCGGGCTTCGGCGCCGACGTAGCTGCTGCCTGCTTCTACGACAACCATTGTGCCGTCATCCAAGTAACCGATTCCCTGAGACGGTTCTTTGCCTTCTTTGCGGATTTTTAGTTCGATCGTATCTCCCGGCAAATAAGTCGGGCGCACTGCATGAGTCAAATCGTTGATATTTAAAACGGGCAGTTTTTGAACGGTAGCTACTTTCGACAAGTTGTAATCGTTGGTGAGCAAAATGCCGTCGATATCCAAAGCAAATCGGACTAATTTAGCATCGACTGTGGCAATCTCTTCGTAGTCAGCCGAGTGAATTTGAATCCGTTCTGGATATGTTTCTTTGATGCGGTTGAGAATATCTAAGCCGCGACGCCCGCGCACTCGCTTTTGATCGTTGGCGGAATCAGCTATCAGTTGCAGTTCTTGCAGCACGAATTGCGGGATGATAATTTGACCTTCGAGGAAGCCTGTTTCTAGCAGGTTTTCAATCCGGCCGTCAATAATGCAGCTTGTATCGACAACTTTGGCACTTGTTGGCTTGAAATTACCTTCGCCTATCAACACTGTGGTGTCTAAGCTTTTGGGGTTGATCAGTCGCAGGAAAGCGCGGCCGTGGGTGTCTGTCAAACTGACGCCTGTGAAGCCGAACATGACGCTACCCAATACTGCGACTAGCGGTTTGATGAAGCCGAACTCGCGGGGAATTGGCAGCAAAAACAGCGGAGCCAGCATTAAGTTGGCGACTAGCAGCCCGATGATTAAGCCGATCGCCCTTGTCAGCAGCATTTCCACCGGCATATCGCGGACTTGCTTTTCTACGCGCCGGTAGGTTGTTTGAGCCACTAATCCCAACACGAAGCCGATTAATGCTCCAAACGAGCCCAGTACCGAACTTAGGCCTTGTATATTTGTAACTTGCTCCAGCAGGTTGTTTGGCAGTAACTCGACTCCGTAATAGCCGATTCCTCCGCCTGCAATTATGAATGAGATAATTATGATTGCGTCTAGCATTAGTTCTAGGTTAATGAATGTGTTTACATTATATCTTTCGAGTGCTGATAGTTTTTTCGTAGTTGCGATCGGATATCGCTATCTTTACTCACCAATTTTTATGAACTTATATTTCACGCCTGTAGTGTAAACAGGGATACGCTACCCGTGCTTCGGGACATCGATCGCGCCCCTTCACGGGCAGACACGAAGTGCGAATAGACCGCCCTGCAACCTGTTCGGGAATTGCTGCCGATCCCCA
The DNA here is from genome assembly GCF_020883145.1 of Microcoleus sp. CAWBG27. Taxonomy (NCBI): domain Bacteria; kingdom Bacillati; phylum Cyanobacteriota; class Cyanophyceae; order Oscillatoriales; family Microcoleaceae; genus Microcoleus; species Microcoleus sp. CAWBG27. The sequence continues at coordinate 34,546 of NZ_JAHREU010000050.1, read as the reverse complement.
TCGCTACTGGGATCGAGCTAAAATAGGCGTAGCTTGCGGGGCCCGACGCCATCGTTCCCAGTGCATTATTGCTAAGAAAATGTCATAATATACATAATTATTTATCACTGTTTAATTAAAACTTTAGATTTGAAGTTGAACTTTTGGCTGGAAATGTAATGAACCCTACCACAGATTATTTAACATTTGAATTCCCAAAAAGTTTGCAGGTGTCAAATTCCGGCATTCCCAGTTCAGCTTACCTGCACGTACCTTTTTGTCGCCGCCGCTGTTACTACTGCGACTTTCCGGTTTTTGTGGTGGGCGATCGCAAAAATGGCGAAAATTCCGGCACAATTGTCCAATACGTTGCCGTACTGTGTCAAGAAATTCAAGAAACTCGAAATTTAGGCACATCTCTAAAGACAGTTTTTTTTGGTGGTGGCACGCCTTCGCTACTTTCTGTCAGTCAATTGAGCCATATTTTAGAAACTATCGACGGCAAATTTGGGATTGCTGCTGGGGCAGAAATTTCAATAGAAATTGACCCTGGAACATTTACTTTAGAACAGTTGCGGGGATATGCCGCAGCGGGAGTAAATCGAGTTAGTTTGGGAGTGCAAGCTTTTCAGGATGAATTGCTGCAAGCTTGCGGCCGATCGCACTCGGTGGCAGAAATTTTGGAAGCAGTAGAAATAGTGCGATCGGCTGGGATTGTCAATTTCAGTTTAGACCTAATTTCCGGACTGCCGCACCAAACCTTAGAACAATGGGAATCTTCCCTAAAATCAGCCGTAGCAATTAGCCCGACTCACCTGTCGAGTTACGACTTAATTGTTGAGAAGGGAACAGCTTTCGGGCGATACTTTGAAGCAGGTTCCCAGCCGCTGCCAGCCGATGAAACTGCTGCTCAAATGTACCGTTTAGCGCAGGAAATTCTGACTGATGCTGGCTACGAACATTACGAAATTTCTAATTATGCTAGGCCGGGCTATCAGTGTCAGCACAACCGCGTTTATTGGGAAAATCGCCCTTACTACGGCTTGGGGATGGGGGCGGCGAGTTATGTGGAAGGCCGGAGGTTGACAAGGCCTCGCAAAACTCAAGAATATTATCAGTGGGTGCGAAATCTTTCCGAGACAACTTCTGCTGCTACCGCCCAACTGGGGGGGGAAACCCAGACCGATATTCACCCAGCAATTGAACCCAATTTTCAAGTCTCAGACAATGATGTTTTGTTAGAAACGCTGATGCTAGGCTTGCGTTTAGCAGCAGGAGTTAACCTGCCGGCGCTGACTGAAAAGTTTACTCAGCAAACTGTCGATCGCATTTGGCATTGCTTGCAGCCCTACTGGCGGCAGGGATTGGTGGAAATTGTGAATGCTGGGGCGATCGCCACTTTAGCCGAAGGTGAAAAACTGCCGCTTTCGGGAAATTTGAGATTGAGCGATCCCGAAGGTTTTTTGTTTTCTAATACAATTTTAGCCGACTTGTTCAGCAAGTTAGGAGAAGATAATTAGCTTAGGAATTAAAATTGAATAACTTAAGTAACTTTGCTTCCCCATTTTTTTCCGAGTAAGGGCGAAGGGGGGATAGTCGCCTAGGTTATTAAATTTTCATTCTTTATGTCTGAGGAGGTATACACAGCGCTAAGGCGATCGCCCGTCCAGCCACACCCAACAATTCGACGATAAGAAAATTAAATTGCTCCCTGGGTTTATAATGTCAAAAATAATGTGTTTTATATCGATCCTTAATAAAACTTAAGTAACGAACTAAGCCTTGAGATAGACGCAGCGACTGAAATCCGGCTGTCATACTTGAGAGTGACGATTTAAAAAAGATCTTGATGGAAACCCTGACTCTCGAACGCCACAATATTCCTAGCAATCCCAATCAGGTAATTAGCGATCGCGGCTGCAATCAGACTTCTAAGTGTAAATTTTGCGGTCACTACAAGATGCAAAGAGGTGCCGTGGGTCACTGTCAATTGTTAGGCGCACCAGTGCGAGGAGGATGGAAATCTTGCACTTTAGCACTGCCGCCTTTTGCACCTTCTTGGGAACAAGTGGAAGGCGCCACTATTTCCTCAGGGACATTTATTTATTAATTTATTAATTAATTAATTAATTATTAATTAATCTAAAGAATGTCGGGAAAAATTTGATTTTGACAGGCGAGCGGATATATATTAGACTGAGGCTGGTGACAGATACCTTGCACAATTTCACAAACAAGTTAAAAACATGAATATGACACTTACTCAGGTAATTTCGGAACGTGATGCGCGTATTTTGTGTTGGTATCTCAATACTACTAGCCAAATGCAAATTGCTCGGATTACAAATATTCCGAATTGGTATTTTGAGCGGACGGTGTTTCCGGGAGAACGTTTTTTGTTTGAAGCGCTCCCGGAAGCTCAGTTAGAAGTTTGCAGGAGTGCCGAGACGGGTGCTATTGTGTGCGAGCGAATTTTGTGCGATCGGCTGCGAGTTGAAGAATTAAGCGCACCTGATTAAACCAGTTGACAAATAAGTAGGGTGCGTCAGGTGTGACATTTTCAATCACCACCCAAAGTCTCAGGCTGACGCACCATTGATATCGTGTGCGATTAACCGCAGTAAGATTTGTTCGTAGTACGGACTTCAGTCCGAAAATGCTGCGGAATGGGAGGGTGGTTTTATTGTCAGGATAGGAAATCTCAAACTACCAAAAATATCGCTCAAAGGTCGGCTCGCGTTTGGGCAAAGGTACGTAGTTGCGCTTGTGCGCTCTTAGGAATGAGAATTAAATAACTTACAATTTGATGGTTCTTGTGGAATGGGCGGGACGCCCGTCCGGGAAGGACGGGCGTCCCGCCCATTCCACAAACTTATGTAAATTATTTAATTTGCGATCCTTAGCTGATATTAGGAAAGAGCGCTGAAGCGCAACTACGTACCTAATTTGTCTGACGACAATAAAAACGCCCTGGAAAATCCTGCGGAATGGGACGGCGCACTACAAACTGTTTTTGTTATAGTAATCTACCGGAATTGAGATGATTCCCGGCGTGCGTCAGGTGTGAGATTGTGGGTTTGTCGCCAAAATCATCCTAGCTGACGCCCATCCCACGAAACTTAAATTTAAATGCAGACCAAATTTTAAGCTAAATTATATAAAATTAAGAGCTCTTAAATATTAAAATCCCATGTCCCTCACCGAAAAAATTCTCTCCCAAGTGCCGGGAGACGCCCTTGGAGGCCTGCGAAAGGTCGATCGACTCTGGGAAAACCTCAAACAAAACACCGCCCCAACACCCGCCGCCGTCAAACACAGCCAACAACCCCTACAAACCCTCGACTTCGACATAGTTATCAGCGGCGGAACCCTAGGAATATTAATCGGTACAGCCTTAGCAGTACGCGGTTGCCGAGTAGCCTTACTCGAACGCGGCATCCTGCGAGGGCGCGAACAAGAATGGAACATTTCACGCAAAGAATTAGACGCATTCTTAGAACTAAACTTGCTTTCAGTTGCAGAAATAGACAAAGCAATTGCCACCGAATACAACCCAGCCCGCATCAGCTTTAGGAACACCCCTGACATCTGGGTTCGCGACGTACTCAACATCGGCATCGATCCTATTTACCTCCTCGAAACCCTCAAACAGAAATTTCTCAATTCCGGAGGAAAACTATTTGAAAATACACCATTTAAAACAGCAACAATTCACCCCAACGGAGTTATAGTAGAATCAGAAAATACCGACTCACAAAATGTCAACACTGCATTTACAACCAGATTATTATTAGACGCAATGGGACATTTTTCGCCCATTGTCCGCCAGGCCAGACAAGGCAAAAAACCCGACGCCGTATGTTTAGTAGTCGGCAGTTGCGCCCAAGGATACCCCAAAAATGACACTGGCGATATCTTTGCATCCTTCACCCCCATGCAAAATCAGTGCCAATATTTTTGGGAAGCATTTCCCGCCAGAGACGGGCGCACGACTTACTTATTTACCTATATAGATGCCGACACAGAAAGATTTAGTTTAGAAACATTATTTGAAGACTATTTGCGCTTGCTTCCCGAATATCAAAACGTCGAACTCGAACACTTAAAATTCCAAAGAGCACTCTACGGATTCTTTCCCTGCTACCGCCAAAGCCCTCTAAAAATGCCTTGGAATCGGATACTTCCAGTCGGAGACAGCAGCGGCAGCCAATCGCCCCTCAGCTTCGGCGGTTTCGGGGCAATGGTGCGCCACCTCAAACGCTTGACTCTCGGAATTGACGAAGCTTTAACCAGCGAAAGTCTAGACAAAAATTCCCTGGCACTTTTGCAACCGTATCAACCAAATCTATCAGTTACTTGGTTGTTTCAGCGTTCGATGAGTGCTGCGATGAATCAGAAAATAGACCCCAATCAAATCAATCAACTTTTGGCTGCTGTATTTGGGATAATGGAAGAATTGGGAGAACCAGTGCTCAAGCCGTTTCTTCAGGATATCGTGCTGTTTCCGGCTTTGTCGCAAACTTTGTTTAAAACAGCAATCAGCCATCCCGGATTGGTGATGAAAATTGTCCCGCAGGTGGGGATAGCTAATTTGCTCGATTGGATGGTTCATTATGTGAATTTAGGGATTTATACAGGATTGCAGCCTTTAGGGAAAGCGGTAGAACCGCAGGTGAAAAATTTAGGGGCCCAACAGCAATACTATTTTCACCGATTGGTTGAATCCTGGAAATACGGCGCTGGAGGGGATTATTAATTATCATGATTTTTATTTGTAGAATACCGGGCGGTTGAAACCGCGTCTATACAGACAAAACCCGCCTCCGCGGGTTGAAGAGCAAGCAGTTTAACTCGTTACCAGGCTCCCAGGCTTCAGCCTGGCAACGAGTTAAAACAGTTAATTTTCTTTAGTCCGCGGAGGCGGACTTGGTTTGTGTAGACGCGGTTTCAACCGCCGTCTTATCTGATATATGAGTTGTGGGTTATACAGGCGCTATAACAGCTAAAGCTTTAGGAATCACTCGGAATTTTGCAGGGGTTTGAGTGGTAATTTCACCGTCGGTATTAATCGGACGGCGCTTGCTAGTATTGATCTCAATTTCTTGAGCGTGCAAGGCGCGAACGTTTGGCCAACTGTTATGATTTCCTTGCCTCATCGCTGGCAGCAAAGCAATGATTTCCCACCAATTTTTTGTTTCTAAACTATACAAATCTAGTCGCTTATCGTCGATGGTTGCATCTTCGGCAACTGTCATGCCGCCGCCGTAATAGCGGCCGTTGCCAATGGCTATTTGAATAGTTTTAACATTAAAAGATTGGTTGTTGACCTTGATTTCTGCTCTGAATGGTCGCGATTCCCAAATTGTTTGCAAAGCGGTAAAAGCATAAGCTAAAACTCCCCAGCGCTGCTTGGCGTCTTTAGTCAGGCGCTGGGTAATTTGCACGCTCAATCCTAAACTCGCTACATTAAAAAAATGCTGGCCGTTCACCCAACCTAAGTCTATGAGCCGAACTTTGCCGCTGGCAATTAATTGACAAGCTGCGGATAAATCTGTAGGAATTTTCAGAGTGCGGGCTAAATCGTTGGCAGTTCCCATGGGCAAAATACCTAAGGGTAATTTAGTGTCTATCAAACCTTCTATGGCGCAGTTGAGTGTGCCGTCGCCTCCGCCGACGATGACTAATTCGACTTGATTTTGGTGGCGCCGAATTGTGTCGGGAATTTCATCGGCGCGGTTGGTTGATTCTACAATTAAATCAAAACCAAGTGCTTGTAATTTTAGAGTGGCTTGAGATAACAGATTTTTCCCTTTGCGGGAGTGCTGGTTTACTAAAAGGAGAGCTTTTTTCATGAATAATTGGGAATTGGGAAAAATAATTAGATCGCGGTTGGGTGTCGTTGTTTTTATCTTGGTTGTCTCAAAGCTGCGATCGACTGCGATTTTGGTTTTTCAAATTAAGAATTTAACAGGTGGATGACTTAAGTGCATGAATTTAATGCTTTAATTACATTTTACCCATGGTGATGGATTAACATTAATCTTAAATAATTGATAATTGTAGCAAAAGATTGCTGAAAAGTATCTCGCATTCTGCGCTAGCTGTCATCTACCTTCTTGAAGCTAAATTAAAATCATGTCGAATATTTTAGAACAAGCGCAGGCTGCTGCCGATCGCCAAAACTGGCCTCTTTTAGTGGAATGCTTGCAGCAAGTGACAGCAAACGGCAGTCAGCAGCCGGAAGCACATATTTTGGAACAAGCTGTCAGTTTAGCAATCGCAGCCTTAGAATGGGGGGATTTTCAAGACCGCTGGGAAATTGCTAAAGTATTGCCCAATCTGGGAAATGGCGCGATCGCACCTTTAATCGCCTTGCTTGAAGACGAAGAGGCAGATACAGAGCCCCGGTGGTTTGCCGCCCGCATCCTCGGAAAGTTTGTGAAGCCTAGCTATCCCGAAGGGAATCGCCCGGAAGTGATGCAAGCTTTAGTCAAATTAATCGAAAATTCTGATGAAGAATTGAGCCAAATTGCGGCGGAAACCCTAGGAAATTTCGGCACGAGTGCGATCGAATCCCTGACAAATCTCCTGCAACAACCAGACTCGCGACAGTTTGCTACAGCAGCCCTCGCCCAAATTCGGCGCCCCGAAATTATCGCACCGCTGTTGAGTGTAGTCACAGATTCTCAAGTTGCGGTGCGTGCTTGCGCTATTGAGGCGTTGAGTAGTTTTCACGACTCTCGGATTCCGCCAATACTGGTAGGTGCACTCAAAGATCCGGCGACAGCAGTTAGAAAAGAAGCCGTGCGGGCTTTGGGAGTGCGCGCCTATTTAGATGCAGAATTAGATTTAGTTAAGTTGCTCAAACCTTTGCTTTGGGATATCCGTTTAGAAGTTTGTCAGGAAGCGGCGATCGCAATTGGGCGACTGAAAACCGATGCGGCGGCGGCGGCTTTATTTGAATTGTTGCGATCGCCCGCAACTCCCCTTGAATTGCAAATCGAAACTGTGCGCGCCCTCGGCTGGAGCGAAACCGCTGCCGGTTTAGAATATTTGCAAAAAGCGCTGATCGGGCGATCGGCTGCTGATTTAGAAGGCGAGGTATTGACAAGTAATTCTGCAATTCCAATTGTCGGCGAACACCGATTAATTGAAAACATGAATCCTGCTGTTTGTCAAGAGATTGTCACTGTTTTGGGGCGAGTGGAAAAGCTGGAATTAAAAGCCAAAGCTGCTGAAATTGCGATCGATTTGCTCTCGAGCAATCATCCCGCTGTGCAGTCTTCCCAAATCAAACAATCTTTGGCTTTAGCGTTAGGACAATTAGGAGATATCAGAGCTTTAGATGTGTTGGTTCAACTGTTGGCAGATGCCGATAATAGCGTCAGACTGCATAGTTTATCGGCACTCAAACGGCTGGGTGGGGGAGAGGTTCGGCAGCAATTAGCAAGTTTAGTCGATCGTCCAAGTCTCGAACCCAGATTAAAACAGGGAATTGCGATCGCCCTGCAAGAATGGCAAGAGAATTAGAAGGTACGTAGTTGCGCTTCAGCGCTCTTCGAGCCAAGAGCGCTGAAGCGCAACTACATACCTAGGTTAAAAGAGGGAATTGCGATCGCCCTGCAAGAATGGCAAGAGAATTAGAAGGTACGTAGTTGCGCTTCAGCGCTCTTCGCGCTTTGCGCTGAAGCGCAACTACATACCTAAAATTAACTCCCATATTGTCTTCTTTACCTCTTTTCAATAGGCAATCGCACCGCAAAAGTCGAGCCGAGTCCCAGGCCGGGACTTTGGGCCCAGACAGTGCCGCCGTGGAGTTCCACGAGATGGCGGACGATCGCCAATCCGAGTCCCAGCCCGCCGTAATTGCGTGTAGAACTGCTGTCAGCTTGGCGGAAGCGATCGAACACAAAGGGCAAAAACTCCTTGCTGATGCCAATTCCTGTATCGGTAACGGCGATCGTCACAGAGCGAACCGGAGACGGAGACAACATCGCACTAGGAGCCGATCGCGGTTCCCCCTCAAACGAGAGCCTGATTTCCACGCTACCGGACGGTGGCGTAAACTTAATGGCATTCGAGACCAAATTCCACACAACCTGCTGCAAACGAGTAGCATCGCCCCTCACCAAGCTCACCCCTTCGCCATAAAAAGTCGCCAATTCAACTCCCCGAGCTTCAGCATCAGGGGCGAGCGCTTTGACTGCGGTTTCTACAATCGGCACCAAATCCACGGGGCGCAGCTTCAAACACACTTTGCCACTCACAATCCGGGAAACGTCCAGCAAATCCTCAATCATCTGAGTCTGCAACCGCCCGTTTCGCTCGATCGTCTCCAAACCCACAGCCGTTTTTTCGGCACTCAACTTGCGCTGTCGCAGTATCTGGGCCCACCCGACAACTGCATTCAGAGGCGTCCGCAACTCGTGAGAAAGCGTTGCCAAAAACTCGTCTTTAATCCGGTTGGCCTCCGCTGCTTCCCGGTAAAGCCGCGCATTATCGATCGCCACCGCCGCATCCCGCGCCAAATCCGAGAGCAAAATCAAATCGCCCTCGCAACAGCGGCGGCCGGACTCTCCGCACAGCAACGAAATCGCTCCCAGCGTCCGCCCGCGAGCGATCAGCGGGACGCAGATTGCCGACAGCGGGTTCTGGTAGCACAGCACTTCCAACAGTTCGTTGTCCGACAGCACCGCCTCGATCGCCCAATGCGGTATTTCTGGGTAGAGCTTCGATTCCCCAGTCCGCAGCACCTTTGCTACTCCGTGGCGTCCCTGGGGGTCTACCGGCAAACGGCGATCGATTTGCCACAACAGAGCGACTTTGCTCGGATCTGAGTGAGCAACTGCTTGCAAGCCGATCGAGCCGTCGGCCTCGATTAAATGCACGCAGCACCAATCCCCCAGCCCCGGTACTGCTAAATCTGCCAAATCTTGCAGCGCCTCTTGGTAATTCAAAGAAGCCGATGAGAGCACAGCCAAAGCTCGGGCGCGCAAATCCGCTGTGGCGGCCGATCGCTGGCGATCGTCAATATCAGTAGAAGTCCCGAACCACTTGAGGATGTTTCCGTTAGCGTCCCGTACTGGCATGGCGCGACCCAGATGCCAGCGGTAAACCCCGTCAGATGCCCGTTTCAAGCGGTATTCCACCTCGTAGGTCTCCCCCATCTGCACCGACTCATTCCAGCGTTCCAGGCAATTTTCCAAGTCATCTGGATGTACCACTGGCTGCCACCCCCAGCCTTGAGTTTTTTCTAGGGTCAAACCGGTGTATTCAAACCAGCGTTGGTTGTAGTAGTCGATCCAGCCGTCAGGCCAAGCAGTCCAAACTATTTGGGGGATAGTTTCAGCGAGGATGCGGTACAACTGTTCGCTGGCTTCGGCTGCGCGGCGGGCGGTTTGTTCCCGCGCCCAAGCCTGATTTCGCTGTTCTTCGGCCTCTTTGCGATCGCTGATGTCGCTAATCGCACCGATCCATTTCCACGGATGGCCTTGTTTGTCAAGAACTACTTTGCCCCGATCGATCCAGTGGAGCAAGCCACCACCGGAGCATTGCACGCGGTATTCCTGCAAAAATGGGGCAGTCCAATTGTCTGGCGCGCTCAAATATCGATCGACTGCGGCCTCGATTTGCGATCGGTCTTCCGAATTTAAAATACTGTTCCAAGCTGCTCTCGTCCTCGGAAATCTGCCTTTTTTGTACCCCAAAATTTCATCTACACGACCAAACCACAGCACGATACCGGTCTCGATATCCCATTCGTAAATTAAATCGCTAGCACTTTCTGCCGCAATCCGAAACCGCTCTTCTGACTGTCGCAGCACTTCCATAAACTTAAAGCGTTCCGTCACGTCCAAAACCAGAGACAGCATCGAGATCAACTGTCCGGAATCGCTGTAAAAAGCCGAATTGTGCCACTCGCAATGCACCAAAGAACCCGACTTATCATAATTGCTGTTGCGAACGACATTGCACCGTTCGTGTTGATTTTTCAAACTCTCAATTGCCGCTTGTACATCTTTCACATCGCCGTCAAAAATAAAGTTCCATTCGCTAAAATGCTTGCCTAAAACTTCTGTTGCCTTCCACCCAAAAATCTTTTCAGCAGCCGGAGACCACCCACTGAGGCGAAAATTTTCATCCCACTCAATCACAGCTAGGGGCGTATTTTCAAAATGAGAAGTCAGTTTTTGCAGGGCGTCGCCCAGGGATGCTTCTACTTGCTTGCGGTCAGTAATATCGCTAAAAGAAATAGCCATACCGTCGCCCAATTTAACGGTCATAATCCGAAACCAGCCGACAATGCCTTCGCTGTTGTAAGAAATCTCAGTATTGAGCGGAATTCCTGTTTCTACAACTTGCACGTAACGATCGAACAAACCGCTATCTTGATGACCGGGCAGCACTTGCAGCAATCGCTTTCCGACCATTTCGCCCGGAGTGCTTTGCTGAATTTTGGCAGCAGCGGGATTGACGTATTCCCATTCAAAATCGACAATTTTGGAACCGTCTCGAATGCTGCGAAACACGTTAAATCCGTCTAGAGATAATTCCTGAAAAGCGCGAAAGCGTTCTTCGCTTGCTTGCAGCTTGTTGGCAATTTCCAGCAGGAGTTGTTGGACTCCCTCCGACTGCGCTATTTCTAGGAGCAATTGCTGGTTAATTGGCCCGAGTTCGCTGCTGGGGGATGGGACGGGATTTTCAACGGTACAGCCAGCTTGCGGTCGATCGGCCTTTTGAGTTTCCAGCGCTGTATTTGCTGCTAATTGTGTCGCCCGCCCCGCAGCCAACACTTGAAAAAGCGAGGGCATCAATTCCAACACAGCCCACACAGAAATGACAGCGGTAACGGCGGCGAGCAAACTTGACAGCGCGTAGCTGGGATGAACCAGCATCGAAACTTGCATCAGGTGAGTTGTCCCACCGCAGAAAAAACCGAGTCCCAATAGGATAAAACCCTTGCTTGCAGGCACGTCCCGCTGCTTCGTGGCAAAGTAGATCAGCATCGCTGGAATTGAGTAATAAGCCAAGGCAATTAACAAATCGCTCACCGCGTGCAATCCCACTAACTGCGATTCCCACTCTTCCCATCCACCTTGGCGCATAAAATTGTGGTTAAATGACATCATCTTAACAAAATTCTGCATTTCGCCTTACCTGTGCGATCGATCGTACTTGCACTTGTGTTGCTGAGTCACTAATTCCTAGTCTATAGCTGGTAAAAGTATAGTCATTTATTACATGACATGGGAGGCGTTAAATCCCTCCCCCTTCACTTTTACTTTGAGCGGATTAACCCGCCTCGGCTGAACTACGCAGCTCTCTATCCCATTGCTAAACGCATTTGGGATTGCTTTTCTGAGGATGTTGTAAGAACCGTTCACATCAGAGTTAATTAATTGACCGGCTGATGTTCTGTACAATCCTCTTTTGATTCGCCTGCCACTAAATATGACATCCAAAGCGCCAGTATGCCCGTACACAGGAATTGGATCTAGATTCAAGAAGCTCGACTTAGACGTGTAAGATTCTTCTTGCACTATCACCTTAATTCCCACCAATCGAGCCTTGTATTCCAACATTTCAATTAGTCGAGAGTGAGGAATGCTGACAAAGTTTTGATTAGTTCGTTTTCCCAGGTCAATTTCTGTTTTCCACTGTGCATTTTTGCCAATTACTAGCGTTCCAATTAGATGGGTTGTCAAAATATCGACTATTAATCGACTTGTGTGATGCAAGTAATTATCGACTTTTTGGTTGCGACACCGGGTTAAACGTTGAATGCGTGATGAGGTTTTGCGACTACCTTTCAATTGAGACTGCAATCGCGATGAGCGTTTATTGTAGAACTGGTTAATTGACTTCAATGGTCGCCCGTTAATCAACAAAGGAATAAATCCCGGTTGATTTGAAGTTAGCGCCGCTAAATTATTCAGTCCTAAATCGATACTAGCTACGAAGTTGCTACTACTAGCGGTGGACTCCGGCTCATTATAAATTACCTCAATTACATAAGCATCGCATTTGGGAACCAGTCTGACTTGGCAGATTCGTTCGGGATTTACTTTGGTTTTGATTAAAATCTCAGTACCTGACAGCTTAATGATTCCTTTCTTCAGTTGCTTGCTGCTAATCGCCTGAATTGTATAAACTAGGATATTTCGACCTTTGACTTTATCTTTGTACTTTGGCAGTTTTGGAGGGCCAGTAAATTTAGAGGAATCTTTTTTGTAAGCCTTGAGAGCCTCAAAAAATGATTTCCAGTTTTTGTCTAACACCATCAAGATTTGCTGGCTTACTTTAGCTGGCAGGGCTTTGTATGCCTCGTGGGACTTCATCAAGCAATTCATTTCGTTGTAGCCGACATAGCCCCATCCATAAATGAAACTCTGACGAATGACGTAGTTGGCCGCATTGTAGAGATTTTTTGATTTAAAAGCTAGTGTGTCAATTTCTGTGAAACGATATTCCGTCGATTTAATGATGTGCCTTTCTGTTAGCTGCATTTAAGGCTTCCATTTTTTAACCTATGTGTAGTTCACTCGACCACCATGATAATATCATACTACCATTGTTTATAATTTCTTATAAACTCAACGAAGTTTTACAATACACAAAAAAACCGAAAACAACAATAACTTTAGGCAGGGGATGAAAGTTCATCGCAGGTTTCTACCGGGCGGCAAGATTTGGACATTTGTTGACAGTAATAAGGAGAGTCAGATACTATAATCTTGAAAAACATACGATCTAAAATGCTGGCTTGCAATTTTTAATATTATCAAAAAGATAACTAAATTCCTCGAACAAATCACTATCACTGTACAGTCAATTAAACCTGTTTGGGAATGAGAATTAAACAACTTACATACAATTTGATAATTGTTGTGGGATGGGCGTCCCGCCCGTCTCTTCTGGACGGGCGGGACGCCCATCCCACAAATAGATATAAATTATTTAATTTGCGATCGTCAGTTGCCAACTTGAAAACATCGATCGCTCAATTTTGCTCAACAGAATCGTTATGATTGATAAAATTGCCCGTTCATATAATATAATGGATTCAATAGAGGAGAATGGAATAGTCTAAGTCTAATTTAGCCTAATAAATCCTAACCGAGCAAATTAATTTGTAGGGCCAAGCATCCGCGCCTCTAGAACCAGAATCCAAACTAATCTGCACCTGTATCAAGCTGTACTAAATTATTCTACTCAATCGGTTAATGTCTCTAAAGTCTCTGACGATCTCCCAGTCAAATTTCTCAAACCATCTCGAATTAAACATCCATGCGCTTAGAGCAGCTTCAAGCATTTCTTTCAGTTGCTGAAACCGGTAGCTTTCAGCAAGCAGCCCGGAAGTGCGGCGTTACCCAATCGACTATTAGCCGTCAAGTGCAGGGACTTGAAGCGGAGGTGGGTTTGTCGCTGTTTCACCGCACCGCCCACGCCAAGCTGACAGTGGGAGGGGAACGCCTGTTACCTCACGCTCGCAAAATCTGTCAGAGTTGGCGAAATGCTGCGGAAGAATTGGGAGACTTGCTGGCGGGAAAGCAGCCGGAACTTTGCGTGGCTGCGATTCACTCGGTTTGCGCTGCTTATTTACCGCCTGTGCTGCAAAGGTTTTGTCGCAGCTATCCTGAGGTGCAGTTGCGCGTGACATCCCTGGGAAGCGATCGAGCTTTGAAAGTTCTCAAAGACGGTTTGGTGGACATCGCGGTGGTGATGAACAACCGCTATTTTACTCAAGCCCCGGAAATGTTGGTTGAGGTGCTCTACAATGAGCCGATCGAGGTATTAATGGCAGCAAATCATCCCCTGGCCCAGTACGATCGAGTACCTTGGCCGGAATTGATTTGTTACCCGCAAGTGGTGTTTAAGGACGGGTACGGAATGCAGCGCATGGTACAAGAGCAATTCGGACGCATCGGTGCTAAACTTCATGCTGTTTTGGAACTCAACACTCTCGATGCTTTTCGAGGCGTGGTGCGCCAGGGAGAATTGATTGCTTTGCTGCCGCATTCAGCTTTGCTAGACGCTAAGGCCGATCGCACTTTAGCAATTCGGTCGATCGCTCAAGAAAGCGCAAATTCCAAGGTTTCGGCGATCCTCTTCGAGGGCTTCCCTAACGGACAATCGGCGATCGATCCGACTTGGACTCGCGAAGTGGTGTTGGTAACAACTCACGATCGAATGCAAATTCCGCCGATCGCCCATTTCTGGAATCTAGTACGGGAACTTGTGCCACCACGTGATGTCATCAAAGTAGTAAAATCCTGAAATTAATATCTATTTCTAATTGAGATTTGAAATTTGAGATTTGAGATTTGAGGGCGTCACCAATTACTAATAACCAATAACAACAACCAACAACCAATGACGACTAACAACTAACAACTAACAACTAACAACTAACAACTAACAACTAACAACTAACAACTAACAACTGACAACTGACAACTGACAAATTCCCAACTTCAATAATTATGAGTGACGCATTTAGAGAATTGCTACGAAAAATTGGCAGTGGAGTACACACAGGAGAAAACCTAACTCGATCGCAATCAGCAGCAGCCACGCGAATGATGCTGCTAGGAGAAGCAACACCGACTCAAATCGGAGCTTTCATGATTTCCCATCGCATCAAACGGCCCACCGGCGAAGAATTAGCCGGAATGCTGGATGCTTACGAAGAATTGGGGCCAATGCTTGCCCCTCCCAACCGAGAAAAAGGATTTGCCGTTTCTAGCGTCGCCGTGTTTGGCGTAGCCTACGACGGGCGATCGCGCACCGCTCCAATTAGCCCAATAACCGCCCTAATATTAGCCGCCTCTGGCGTCCCAACCGTCATGCACGGAGGGGAGACAATGCCAACCAAAGAAGGCATTCCCTTAATCGAAATTTGGCGCGGTTTGGGAGTTGACTGGAGAAAACTTAGTTTAGAAAAAGTCCAGCAAGTTTTTGACAATACCGGTTTAGGTTTTGTTTACCTTCCCAAGCATTTTCCTCAAGCCGCGAGTTTAGTGCCCTACCGCCGCGAAATCGGCAAACGGCCGCCTTTTTCGACAATGGAATTGATGTGGTGTCCCTGCGCCGGCGACGTTAACGTCATCTCAGGCTACGTGCACCCGCCTACAGAGGGTATGTTTCAAGCAGCCTTTGAGTTGCGGGGAGTCAAGAATTATACCACAGTCAAAGGATTGGAGGGCAGTTGCGACTTGCCGCGCGATCGAACTGCAATTATCGGCATTGCTAAACCGGGCGCCGAGTTCGAGCGAGTGCTTTTAGCCCACGGAGATTACGGTTTTAGCAGTACAAATCCCGCCTTTGAATCAGCATCTGAGTTATTCAAACAAATGCAGGAAGTTTTGTTAGGAAAACCCTCAGAACTGATGCAATCTGCTATCTGGAACGGCGGATTTTATCTGTGGCGCAGCGGAATTTGTTTGGATATGAACTCGGGCTTAATTGAAGCGGAAAATTTATTAAGCAGCGGTGAAGTCGTGCAAAAACTAGAGGAAGTTAGCAAAGCAGTTAGTGCTTTGAATTGAACACAATCAATCAGGTTGACAGTTGACAGTTGACAGTTGACAGTTGACAGTTAACTAATGACCAATCACCAATGACTAATGACTAATGACCAATGACCAATGACTAACGATAAAATAGCAGTAATTGTACTCGCAGGCGGTCAAAGTTCGCGGATGGGTACGGATAAAGCTCTCCTAGAAATTGAGGGTAAAAGCCTGTTGCAGCGGGCGTGTGAGGTTGCAGCAGCCTTAACGCCACAAGTGTATGTTTTGACAGCTTGGCCCGATCGCTATCGATCGACCGCAACCCAAAAATCCCAATTTCTGGTAGAGTACAATCCGGGCTCCGGCCCCTTAGTGGCATTGACTCAAGGACTGACGGACATTTCAGCCGACTGGATTTTACTGTTAGCTTGCGATTTGCCCTTATTAGATTCCCGAATCATTGATAATTGGGCGAGTAAGTTAACAGAATTTCCCCCATCTACCTTAGCAGTTGTCCCCTATCAAAATTCGCGCTGGGAGCCATTATGCGGTTTCTACCGCAAACAATCTCTATCCAGCTTGCAAAGTTTTATTGACAAAGGGGGACGTTCATTTCAAGAGTGGTTAAATCAAATCCAAGCAATCCCTCTACCCGTAGGCGAACCAGAAGCACTAATGTTATCAAATTGCAATACATCAGAAGAGTTTGAGCAATTAAAAGGTAAAATCGTTGACAGTCTGTAGGGGCGGTGCCCCCGTGCCCGCCCTCTTAGTTGATAGTTGACTGACTAATCACTAATAACGTTCGCGAGCGGGGACAGCACTCTTGACTAATAACTAATAACGTTCGCGAGCGGGGACAGCACTCTTGACTAATAACCAATAACCAATAAGCAATAACTAATAACTAATAACTAACAACTAATGATTAACGAATATTGGTTACTCGATCGCGAAATCACATTCCTCAACCACGGTTCCTTTGGAGCCTGTCCGATTCCCGTACTGGAAGCACAAACCAGTTTTAGAGAACAACTGGAAAGAGAACCATTGCGCTTTTTAATGCGGGAATTTGAGCCGCTGTTAGATAATGCCAGAAATCAGTTAGCTGCCTTTATCGGTGCAGGCGAAGAAGAGCTAGCCTTTGTGCCGAATGCTACCACTGGAGTCAATGCCGTTTTGCGATCGATCTATTTTAGTCCGGGCGACGAATTGCTAACCACAAATCAGGAATACAACGCCTGCCGCAACACACTAGATTTTATCGCAGAGCGCACAGGCGCCAAAGTAATAGTAGCAGAAATACCATTTCCCATTGAATCGCCCCAACAAATTATCGAAGCAATAATTAAGTGCGTTTCCCCGAAAACAAAACTAGCTTTATTAGACCATATTGTCAGCCAAACAGGTTTAATCTTCCCCATCAAACAGTTAGTCGGCGAATTAGCTAATCGTGGCGTAGATGTATTAGTAGACGGAGCTCACGCGCCAGGAATGGTAGCACTAAATTTAGAAGAAATCGGCGCCGCTTACTACACAGGAAATTGCCACAAATGGCTGTGCGCCCCCAAAGGTGCAGCTTTTCTGTACGTGAGGCGAGACAAACAAGATAGCATTCGGCCAACTACCATCAGTCACGGCGCCAACTCACCGCGCGCCGACAAATCGCGCTTTCAACTAGAATTTGACTGGATGGGAACAGTCGATCCAAGTCCCTATTTGTGCGTACCTGTAGCCATTGATTTCATGGGTTCTTTGTTGAGTGGCGGCTGGCCGGAATTGATGGCAAAGAATCATGATTTAGCATTGGCTGGGAGACAAATATTAGCAGATAAATTAGATTTGCCCCTGCCTTGTCCCGATGAAATGGTAGGTTCCATGGCTGTTATACCACTAGCCGACGAACAGCCTGACGCCGCTGCAACGGGTGGAATTCCACCATTGCAAGAGGTGCTGTGGCAGATTTTTAAAATAGAAGTACCCGTGATTCCTTGGCCGGATACTAGCAAGCGGCTGGTGAGGATTTCAGCTCAATTTTACAATACCTTGCCACAGTATGAATATTTAGCGAAAGCGCTAGCTGAGCTAACAGGAAGCTGACTAAAAGTTACCCAAAAAAAACCTAACCCTTAACTAAAGAAATTCCCAAAAAAAAAACAAGGTACGTTGTTGGGCTTCAGCCCTCTTTCAGGTACGTTGTTGGGCTTCAGCCCTCTTTCAGGTACGTTGTTGGGCTTCAGCCCTCCGAAAATTTGTGACGAATGACAAGTTACGCAACAACTGCTTTTACCGAATCTACCTAAATACGCTTGGGTTAAAGCTTTCAAATGAGTTTAATCTCACAAATTTACAGAAAATACAAGCATTTTTTAACAGCCTGACTATGCTTAACTGAACCGTATCGATCTATAATCTACGGTAAGAGGGCTGAAGCCCAACAACGTACTTCACTTCCTAAAAAAACTGGCGAAATATAAATAGTATGTGAGCATCTGTAGGGATACGACAATGCCGCCTAGCTCACAGAACAGCGAGTTTTAATAATTGGCACAATATTAAGAATTGTAGCAATTTATTTTAAATTGGTATTAAAACATAGCGCTCTAATCGGATTGTACACAACTTCCGCCCCACCGAATATAATGTATCAAGACTTGCATTTATAGCCTTTCTCAAAAAAATGAAGTATGACTGACAGCTCATATAATCACTTAAACCAAGAGGGCTGAAGCCCAACAACGTACCCGATCTTTCTGAGAATCGCTATATCCCCAAAAAACAAAATAAAAAGAGGAGAATACGATGTCAAATGCCATGATGGTAATTTTCCCCTATCGCGAACAGTATACCTGGGTTTTTGACGACGAGCGAGCCGGACTTGTCCGAGAACCATTTGTTCAGGGCGTCCCCGAAATGATTAACGTACTTGTCGCAGACATTCCCAATGCCGCTCAAGGTTTCCGACTATTATTTTCAGCCAATCCATTTCCCGGATATCAAGCAGAAATGGCTTGGTTTAAAGCAGAATACGGCGGCAACTGGTATCGGTGGGAAGCCAAAAATATGGAAGGCTGGCTTTGTCCGGCTTTGTTTAAATACTTTCCCGAAGCACCCCCCAAGTTTTATTGCAAAGCTGAAAAAATGTAATAATTAAAAGCAAGTCAATGAAAAACTTGTCAATCTTTAAAAGAAACTTTGTTAAACCAGCCGATCGCAAATCTAGACAAAAGCTCAAATTAGCACTATGTATATTTGGGCTATTTGTGCTAATTGTTACAGCAGCCATCTCCGCAGGAATTGGGGCAATTACCGCCCTCTTAGCGCCCGTCGAACCCCCAATTATTAGTAGAGTCCTAGACGCTACAGGCTTTAACTATATATCATCCAACCGCTCTGGATACCGCCTTTCGCGGCCTGTTAATATCTTAATCCTCGGAGTTGACCGCGTGCCGCACGCTGCCCCCAATTCCCGCAAGATTTTTAACGGCCGCAGCGATACAATACTTTTATTCCACCTGGATCCTAGAGATAAATCTATTAATTTGCTTTCAATTCCGCGAGATACAAAAGTCGAAATTCCCGGAATTCGCTTCAGCAAAATAAACGAAGCAAATGCTAGAGGAGGAGCAGTTTTGGCGGCGCGATTGGTGAGCGCTATCGCGAACAATGCGACAATTGAAAGATACGTGCGAGTCAGCAGCGGTGCGTTTCGGGAATTAGTCGATTTGTTGGGCGGAGTTGAGGTATTTGTACCTCGGGCGATGTCCTATACAGATAAAGCCCAAAAGTTAAGCATAAATTTAGCACAGGGATGGCAAAATCTCAACGGAGAACAAGCAGAACAATTCGCTCGATTTCGCAACGACGGTTTGGGAGATATCGGCCGCATTGGGCGACAGCAATCTTTAATTCAAGCTATTCGCAACCGCCTCACCAGCCCATCAGTATTGGTGCGATTGCCACAAATTCTGCGATTGATGCAAAAATATGTAGATACAAACCTAAATTTTGAGGAAATATTGACGATCGCCAATTTCGGTTTGCAATTGGAGCGAGATAATTTTAAAATGGTGATGTTGCCGGGACGCTCTAGCTCATCACAAGGGGATTTGAGGAGTTATTGGATTGTGGATGTTGCTGCGCGCGATCGCATTATGACACAATATTTCAAACAAGGCGCAGCGGATTTTGCCCAAGGGCGAACCGCCAATCCCAGCCAGCCAGTTTCACCCAGCAGCCTCAAAATCGCCGTCCAAAATGCTTGTAGCAACCCAAAAACCGCCAAAACCGTCGCTGAATTTCTCAGAAAAAAGGGCTTTTCTAACGTATCTGTAGTCAAAGATTGGCCCGACAAGCAACGTCAAAGTCAAATTATTGTACAGCAAGGCGATTTAGAAGCAGCAAATCTTCTGCAAAAAACTTTAGGCTACGGTAAAATAGAGGCATCTTCTACTGGTGAAATTGAATCTGACTTGACACTTCGCGTCGGCGAAGATTTGGTAAAGCGATTTTAATTAGTCACAAGTGTTTGTAGTGAGGACTTTAGTCCTCTGATTTGAAAGAGGACTAAAGTCCTCACTACAAACCGATTTTATAGTTGTTGTTCGGTTCGGACATACTATCATTAGTTATTAGTTAATTACCATGAGTAAAAAATCTGTGAAAAGTGTATTCCGAATAGTCTTGAGCCTAATTATAAGTGTAGTCTTAGCCTTTGGGTGGGTAATGCTGAGTGCTACTCCGGCATTTGCGCTACCAAAAACCAATATTAATTATACAAATATTAACTTGTCCGATCGCGATTTCTCCAATTCTGACTTAGCCGGGGGAACATTCGTCGCCGCCGAGATGCGGGGAACTAACTTTCAAGGCGCTAATTTAACCAATGCGATTTTGACTAAGGGAGTTTTGTGGAAAGCCAACTTGTCAGGTGCAAATCTCACCGGTGCTTTAGCCGATAGAATTACATTTGATGGCGCTGATTTGACGAATGCTAATTTCACCGAAGCAATTATGACTCGCAGTCGTTTTTTTGATGCTGCCATTTCCGGGGCTGATTTTACCGACGCAATTATCGATGCTTATCAAGTAACAATGATGTGCGAAAAAGCAGATGGTGTCAATCCCGTGACGGGAGTTTCTACGCGAGAAAGTCTGGGATGTTCGTAGAAATTTTGATTTAAATAAGACTGAATAAAATGGGTTTGTAGTGCGGACTTTAGTCCGCATAATGCGGACTAAAGTCCGCACTACGAACCTTGTTAAGTCAGCATCACTGATATCTGCTACATCCGCTGCCGAAATTGCTTCTACCGAGTGCGACAAATGCCTGTATTTGCAGTACCCAATACCAAGTCAGAATTCACCAACAAATCTAAATCGGTGTCGGGATTAACAGCATACAAATCGACTTTATCTCTACCTAAAAATACCCCAACCAAAGTCCCGACTCCCGCGCCGCCGAGTACCTCTTCAGTTGCGATCGCCCGATCGCCCGTAACTCCCGCAATCGCCGCCGCCGCTGCTGCACCCAAAGCCGTGTTCTTAATCAGATTACCAACATTCACGCCCTTAGTCACACTTTCTTTGCGAGTAATCACCTGCGAAGTAGCATTCAAAGGCACCCTGCTACCGTTGATGATACTCAATTCTTGTGCCACAAACTGAACGCCCTCAGCAGTCGATCGCAATTCGCCGCTAATTTTCGAGCCCTCGGGTATCATAACCTTGCCATTACTCCCTGCGACATCCGCAGCCACAGTCAGCGTAATCGGAGACTTGTCATTGGGCGCGAGTAAAATCTTGCCTTTGGCGTACTCGATGGGAATAGTCACCCCACTGGGAATTTTCACAGCCACACTCTGACCAATATCAATCTTAGCAATGTAAGGAGAATTAATAGCTCTTGCTTGATTGGTACTGACTAATGTTTGATAGATAAAAGCAGCGACTTCCGCCCGCGTGGCTGACTGGTTTGGCTTCAGGGATTTAGGATTGGGATAGCTGACAACCAACTGTTTTTCAGTAGCAGCAGCCACACTTTTCACAGCATAACTTTGAATCTCACCCGCATCATTATAGTAGCTGAGAACATCTTGAAAATTGCAAGTAGGCTCATAACCCAGTCCGTTATTTAAAGCCACTACAACTTGAACGCGAGGAATCTGCTGTGATGGCCGAAAAACATTGCCGGGATAGCCAGACATCCATCCCATTTCATAAGCTTCGGCGATCGCCCCCCGCGCCCAAAAATTAGACGGAACATCGACAAAACCTATAGCAGCGCGAGTTTTCGCCTTTTTCACAGAACGGATCATGGCTGCGAATTCTGCCCGCGTTACCAGTGCATCCGGGCGGAAAGTGCGATCGGGAAATCCTTTAATAATTCCTCTTTCCGACAAATCTTGAATAAAGTCTTTTGCCCAATAGTTATTACTAACATCTGAAAAAGCTGTCTGAGCAAAAGCAGGCGCGGGAGCGAGCATCGGCGCTGCGGTTCCGGCAACAGTTGCCAATGTTAATATAACAGATGTGCCGAATTTAATGCGTTGAAATACAGACATTTTTGATTCTCCAATTTACACAAGTTTTTTATTGAGAAAAAAGCAAGCCTTTGTCCGGCTATTTATCGTTGATTGATTCTTGCCTAGCTTGCTCTTGCGCTCAGTGATGTCATCATTATTAAATGCTTTTATTTGTGGCGAGGGGAAGATACGGTCTTTTAAAATAAATATTTTTATGCTAGTTGGTCGATTTTAAAATGCTTAAATTCCTTAAAATCCTTATATTGCTTATCTTCCTTATCTACCTGGAAGAAAGGTACGTAAAAGGTATGTAGTTGCGCTTCAGCGCTCTCTTAGGTATGTAGTTGCGCTTCAGCGCTCTCTTAGGTATGTAGTTGCGCTTCAGCGCTCTCTTAGGTATGTAGTTGCGCTTCAGCGCTCTCTTAGGTATGTAGTTGCGCTTCAGCGCTCTCTTAGGTATGTAGGAAAAAGCACTTACATCACAAAAACTTACCTAGACTAACGACTAATAGTGAGTAACCGTTCGCAAATTGTCACATCTTTAAATGGGATATCGGAAAGAGCGCTTAAGCGCAACAACGTACCTAGATAAAGGTATGTAGTTGCGCTTAAGCGCTCTTTTGAGATCTAGGAAAGAGCGCTAAAGCGCAACAACGTACCTAGACTAATGACTAATAGCAAGTAGCGGCTCCCAACTTGTCACATCTTCAAATAAACATTGATAACCGGCTGCATTGGGATGGAGACCATCCGAAGTCAGACAAGAACGCCACCAAATATTACCGCGATCGATCCATTTATCAAAAATATCTAAATAGGGAATTCCCCGTTCCAAACAAGCTAACTTCGTGGCTTCTTTATAGCGATATTGGTCAGCGTGATTGTAGTACAAACAATCTTGAAAAGGCATTTTGGTTTCATCCACCGGCACCATCCCGACAAATATCACCGGACAAAGTTGTTGCGATATGTTTAACAAATTATCCAAAACAGCTTTAAAATGTTCAAAATCAGTATAGCTGCGCCCAGTAGGCGACTGCACCCTCGCCGTATCGTTGAGGCCTACCGACAGAATAATCGCATCTGGGACGCGGTTTCTGAGCTCGCCGCGGTGTTTAAACTCGTTTTCGAGCCGCTGGGCGACTTGATAGGTGCGATCGCCCCGAACGCCCAAATTATATAAAACGTGTCCTGCACTCTCCGTTAACATCCACTGTCGCCGCAATCTTTCCACCCAACCCCCGCCTACACCGTCGCCGAAACCGTAGATTAAACTGTCGCCGAAAGCAACCAATTTGAGGGGATGAGAATTTACCCGATGTAAGTTACCAAAGGAATAGGCTGTTGTTGCCTGCATAAGCAATGATACTCAGTTAGTAATTTTGAATCTTCGCATACTAGACTAGAATGTAACATTAGATAAAGTAGGTAATCTCATGGTTAAGCGTCCAACCTTCGATTCAACTCAGCTAACCCGTCGGGCAGAAGAGTTGATCGGTGCTGCATCCAACCGCTATCGGATTACGGTGCAAGTGGCGAACCGCGCCAAACGCCGTCGCTATGAAGATTTCGAGAATATGGACGACACTCAAATGATGAAGCCTGTGATGCGGGCGATATTTGAGATGTCGGACGAACTCACTCAGCCGGAAATTATCGGGGATATCTAGACTTGGGGAGTTTTGAGTGGTGAATTTCAACAATTTTTGTTAATTCAAAACTCAAAACTTTCTTCAAATAGACTGGCGCGACTGGCCAAAAAATCCGGTTGATTATATAACAATCCTAAATGATTTGTGAATTTCTTACTCCCTCCCCTTAATAAGGGGAGGGTTGGGGTGGGGTGAAAAACTTTACGACTCATGCAAAGACTTCTATATCTACCGAAGAGAGGTAGAAATATATAGACAAGGGAGTGTCCGCCTCGCACTCTTAAAAAACTATCTTCACCAAATCGCGATGAACCCAATCGGGTTGATTTTGGGAAAGTCCTCAAATCAGAAATTAGGATATCTGCTGGTAGGTGAGCTTAGGGAATTATTCTATTTTTGAATTGAAATTATTGTCAAAACCGTGAAAAAGAAATTCAAGCTGGGCTTCAGTTTTCTGCTAGTTACTTTGAGTGTGGCGATTTTTACGCTTTTGAGTGGGGTATTGGAATCGGGCAAATTAAGTGTGTCGGCTTTGGAACCTTCGCTGCTGCGCGGTTCTGGGTCTAGAGAACTGGTTGCTCAACAATCGGCGCCACAGCAATTGAGGGCGCAAGATGCGTGGAAATTGGTGTATGAAAAAGTGCCTGATTTGCCGATCGAGAATAACTACATTTCTAAGGAAACCGGCAAAGTAGATCCCAACAATACTTTAGTCGGGCGTTTGATTCGATATCACGTGTTTGTCAAAGGAAGGCCGCCGAATTACCGTTTTGATTGGAAGTTGAGTTTGGCTGACTATCTGGGGGCGACTCCCGATTATTTGGTGGAAGGCGTGTATCCGGGAAAAGATGTTTTGCGAGAAAATCCGATGGAACGCGATCGCGCGGCTATTCAAAGTTTAAATAGAAAACAGCGGGATGCTTTGGTTCAAGCTTTGGTTGATGTTTTTACCGAAAATTCGGGGCCATCGCGCACACCGGCGGCGGGCGAAACACCAAAAGGGCGCGAGACTTCCCCGGAAATACCGCAGCCGCAGCCGGGAGATGCAAAGTTGCTCGCACCTTAAGATTTTATTGAATATCAAATTTAGCTTAAATCTCGCAGATTGGTTTGTAGTACGGACTTCAGTCCGCTATCCGGCTGCGGAATGGGAGGGCGCACGCGCGATTGGTTTGTAGTACGGACTTCAGTCCGCTATCCGGCTGCGGAATGGGAGGGCGCACGCGCGATCGGTTGTTGTTATGGTAATCGACCGGACATGATATAAGTCCTAAAATCCAAAATCCAAAATCTAAAATCCCCCAATAATGGAACGTGTAATTAAGACCGGTGTTGGCTGGCGTTTGGGATGGAACCCAAACGCAGAAGAGTTTCAGGGTTTGGTAGCTGGGGACGGTTGGGCGATCGAACTTACGGAAGCTGAGTTAAACGATTTTTGCCGGTTGTTGGGACAATTAGCAGCCACCATGAGTCAAATGGCCTCCGAGCTCATGGACGAAGAAAAAATCGCCATTGAAGCCGAAAGCGACTTGTTGTGGGTGCAGTTAGAAGGCTATCCCGAAGCTTACAGCGTGCAGTTGATCTTGAATGCTGGCAGGAGGTGCGAGGGTTTTTGGGCGGCTGCTGCGGTTCCGAGTTTGGTGCAGGCAACCAAAGTTTTAAAAGTTTTTTGACTTTTTCTGAGATTGTATGCTAAGCTGTTAAAGCTGTCGGGGCGTAGCGCAGCTTGGTAGCGCACTACTTTGGGGTAGTAGGGGTCGTGGGTTCAAATCCCGCCGCTCCGATTGTGATAAAGATCGTGATAAAACCTTCTCGTTTGAGAAGGTTTTGTTGTTTTTATGGGTGAGTGTAATTGCGATCGACAACCCCCTCAAGAAAGCATCACTGAGGCCTCGCCAGCAGAAAAGTTAGAGTACAAGCGGATTCTCAACACATACCGCCGACCTTGATAAAGCCGAACAGTAATTTGTGAATTCAAGTCTGTGCCACTGTCGTCGTCACCATCAACATACTTCAAATCACCGTTTTGATCCTCGAACAGAACCATGACTGTATCTGCTTTTCCGAAAGTCGCAATTGTATAGCTTCGGGTAGCATCCGGGTTGATCGCAAAGTTTTTCTGTTCAGCAGGCGCGAGGGACAGAATCTCCGAACGGAACGGTTTAAGCTCAGTATACTTCGAGTCATCAAGCGGGGGATAGAACAATCGTACCTGGGACAAATCCTGCTCGGAAAGTCCGCCAGCCGGGTTTAATCCCTTTTGGTACTCCACGGGTTTCTGAATCAGTCCCCCTGCAAAACCGTAGTGCATGATTGAGTTGGGATCCCACTTTGAACCCTCAACTTCTCCTACTCCAAGCTTTTGGAGCACATTGTAAAAAGTTGTATCTCGATCCCAATTGTTAGGAGCAGCACCAAAATATTTATAAACAGCTTCTTCGTCCCATACGATACCTGCAAAGGGGTTTTGGTGTTCGTGAGGGAAACCTAAGGTGTGGCCAATTTCGTGAACGGGGACATCTACCCCACGGGGATCTTGCCGCAGATCCCAGCCAAAGTTCATGGTTCGCTCGCCCTGCTTAGGAATACTGAGCACATCGCGGCCAAGATATGACCAGGCTCCATCGTCTTGCACAAAGCCGATTCGGATCTCTGCTTCGCCGATGTTCCGAACCTCCTCAAACTTGATACCAATCCCTACCTTTTTCCACACCTCAAACCCCTGACGGACAATCTCCTTCTGCTCGTTCGGGCCTGAATTTTGGCCGCTCTCAAAAAAGTAATAACGTAATTTTGTACCGTTAACCCACTTCTTGCCGATGTACCGTATGAGACGAGCTCGATCCGGCGACACACTTGCATCCAAGATGCGTGGAGCAACCTTTGGCATAGCACAAAAATGTTGTGCTTTTTGACTATATTCTCCGACACCCAAGTCAACTTGGATTCCGAGCTTAGCTTCAATTTGTTCGATGCGTTTTAGTAATTGCTCAACTTGATTCGAGTCGATTTCCGAAAGTTTAGTCATGACAAATTCCTCAAAAGTAAATGCCTAGAGACTGTAAATCCCAAGGCGTACTGAATTGCTGAAAAATTATTCCAAATAACCAGCGATGCTTGAGAATATTTATTTCGATCTACCTGAATCAGGTGTGAACGCAGTAGATTCAGGAAATAGAAACGGCAACGATGTCAGGAATGACCCAGACAAATGCGAGTTCCCGAGCTTGTGCAAACAAACTTAAATCCTTGTGAAACCAAGATTTTTTGTGAGGTTCATCTGTTGGGCAGGATAGATTTCCTGCCTTCAACATCCCCAAAGGAGATGGCGCTCCCGCTGTACAAGGAAGGAACTTTTATTCTCCCATTCTAGCTTCAATTTTTCCAGTGTAAACAATTCACACTGCGGAGTTTTTAGCTCCTAGCCTAAAAACCTTGATTTACCGGAAAGGCGATCGCACAATCGCCCTGAAACCCTTATGCTACGGTTCGCAATCAAACAATATGCGAAGTATTGCTCTCATCCTCTTCAAAATAAACTTTGCGAACAATACGACGATCCGCGTATAGGATTATTACGATATTGCAACAAATTATTAAGGGCAGCCTCCCCAATTTTTCCCAGGCAACCATCACAGCAACCCTCGGGGTTTGTAAAGTTTTTTGTGCAGATGCTCCAGATGTTTTGGTAGGGAGCATCTTATTTTCGCAAACAGCACAATTTCTTTTAGTGCTGTTTGCGATCGCTAGCTGAACCGTATATAGCAATCTTTGCAGGAGTCGTTGTAAAATTTTAACCCCACCCCAACTCTCCCCAAGGCATCGGGGAGGGAGTAAGGACTTCTTTTAGACAAAACCAGGAAATTTCTCACTCAAACTTTGAGAGAAATAATACTGACACCAAAATTCTGCTACTTCTAACAACATCGGTACAGATTCAGAAGTTATACCTGAACCATACTGGGGGCCATAACGTTCTACGTATTCTTTAGCTAGTTTATAGATCCAATAAGGAAAATCGTTGTCTGTGAAACAACGCAGTGCATAGTCTAATTTTAGTAAATTTCCACTGCGGACAAAATGTATTGTTCCCCACTGACTATTACGACAATCGTCTCCTTGTAGGCCGTTAATTGTTCTCAATAAATTACGGATAGAATGCTCGCCTTCATTACTAGGATTTTCTAGGTAAATTTCCATTGTGGCGATTCCTTCAGCTATTACCTGTTTGTGCACTTCCCATTCTTCTTCAGGGTAGTGTTCGGGACAAGTAGTCTGATTCATATCTTGTTGCACTCGTTTCGCAATATAAATCGCAAATTTTTCAGCAGCAACTCGATCTTCGGCGCACAAACTTTTGATACTTGTCAGCCTGGTTATGGAAATAGCAAACCGAGTTTTTTCAATTTCCTTGGCTGTTTGAACCCATTTCTTGATTTTAGTGGCAATAGGAGCTTGTGAAGTTTTTGGTTTCATTTTAATTGATAGAATGCACAAGTTTTGTCGTAGGTTTTTTTAGATTGTACACAAACCTATGTCATAGATGGCGATCCTAAATAATTTTCTATGTATGTAGCAATCCTTGCATGAGTCGTGATTTTTTTACCCCACCCCAGCCCTCCCCTTGCTAAGGGGAGGGAGTAAGAAATTCATAATCGTAGTGTCGGAATGTGCTGTTAAATATTGTCGAATGCTATCTCATAAACCATTTCATTGTTTTTTTTCATAACTCCTCCTCAATCTCCAAATCCACGGCTCCTAACTCAGCTTCCAACTGCTCAAAAGTTGGCAAACTCCCCTGTAACTGTTCCGGTAAAGTCTCCCGCAATTGATACGTCGAAACCCCGATCGCCTGATTCATGTCTCGCAAAGAATATTCCACAATCTTCTGCTTTTTATTCTTGCATAAAATCATCCCAATAGTCGGCATATCGTCCCGGTGTTTGAGTAAATCATCCACAGCCGAAACGTAAAAACTCATCTTTCCCGAAAATTCCGGCTTAAACGCTTCCACCTTCAAGTCTATTACCACAAAACAACGCAACCGTAAATGATAAAACAATAAATCCATATAAAAATCTTCGCCTTCAACCTCTAGATGATACTGACTGCCCACAAACGCAAACCCTACTCCCAACTCCAGCAAAAAATCGCGGATTCGTTCAATCAAAGCCTGCTCTAAATCGCGTTCTTGTGCTGCTTTACCTAAACTGAGAAACTCAAAATTATAAGGGTCTTTAAATAACTGTTGAGCCAGTTCTGATTGCGGATTTGGCAGAGTGCGAGAGAAATTAGTATCAGCTTTCCCTTGCCGCCGGTATAGCCCACTTTCTATCTGATGAACTAACACATTTCTACTCCATCCTTCCTCGATAGTTTGTCTTGCATACCATAGACGTTCCTCTGTGGATTTAACCTTTTCCATTAAGGCAATATTGTGATACCAAGTAATTTGTGCAAGCACCTCTTGCACAAATTCAAAATCCGGGTAAGTTTCCGCAAAACTCCTCATATATTTAAGATTGCGAGATGAAAAACCCTTCATTTCAGGAAAAGCTTTTTGCAAGTCAGTCGCCAAAGTGTCTATAACTTTAGTACCCCATCCTTGCTGCTGTTGCCGATTTAAAATATCCTGTCCAATTTGCCAATAAAGCAACACTAATTCTCGGTTAACAGAAACTGCTGCCCGTACTTGAGCATTGCGGATGCGTTCTTTCAGCTCCCGCAGTAAAATATGATAATCTTCTGGAACTGATAAACTATCCACCATAGCCTAACCCCCACATATTTTCTTAAATTTCTGCTGTCAATCCTTAACTTAATATCTCATATAACACAACAACTGAGAGGGTGAATAATGTTTTTGTGATAATTGTTTACGTGTTTAAGATTGTATTAGTCTGATTAGTAGGTTTAATATCAAATCCGGCTGTACCGGAATAATTAAACCGCAGAGGGCGCAGAGGACACAGAGGGAGAGAATGGAGAGATGAATCACCTGATGATGAAGAGCGGATTTGATATAAAATCCGCAAATTCGATCGCAAAAACCCGCCTTATTCAGCGGGTTTAGTAGTTGTGGTAAAATTTTTCATTCTTGAGCAATAATTAAACAATCACTGCCAACTTTCGACAGAAAATCAGGAAATGCTGCTGTGGGGCTGCTATCTTTGTTGACGACTCTGCGGAGTGTATAGCCTTTTTCAGGAGCTCTGCCGAAAAACGAGTTTCTGCGATCCCAGATATCCCCATTGGGAGTGTTCGGATCGCGATCGATCAAAAAATCCATAATCCACGGCGGTACAGAGAATCCAAACGCGATCGGCGTGATGTGCCCGTGCTGCAAAGTTGCATCCGTGAAGCGAAACAAGTAGCTGAAGCGAGAAATTTTGACGGCATACAGCAACATCCGTCCCGCCATTGATGAATGAAATGTCCAGACAACTGGTTCATAAATCCGCAGCAATAACGTCCGTTGGCTGGGATTCCATTCTGAATTGGACATCGTCAGACAATAGTCTGGCAAAATATTCCCATCCATAAAGAAGATGCCTTGGAGGGCTTCGGGGAATTCGGGTGGATGTTCTGCTTTCATCCAAGTTGCGATATCTTTTTGTTTCTTTGTTTCGATTAACATGGTATTATTTAACCTCGAAAATATTTGTGATTTCGCGCTCAGTTAGATAACCAAAATTAGGTTTGTAGTGAGGACTTTAGTCCTTCTTCGGACAAGGATAGAGGACTGAAGTCCCCACTACAAACCTGTCCAGTTAGATAATCCAAATTAGGTTCGTAGTGAGGACTTTAGTCCTTCTTCAGACAAGGATAGAGGACTAAAGTCCTCACTACAAACCTGTCCAGTTAGATAACTAAAATTAGGTTCGTAGTGAGGACTTTAGTCCTTCTTCGGACAAGGATAGAGGACTAAAGTCCTCACTACAAACCTGATTAATTACTGTTGCAAATTAGGTGCCGAAGCTCGTCTCACTTTACCAACGGTACTAATAACATCCACCAGCATCTTCAGTGCGATATCTTTAGCTGGGCAAATCCGTCCCGCACTTCGATCGCCCACCGCATGAAAACCCATATGATAAGGGCACAAATTCTCGCGCTTAGGGTTGAATTCGTACACCGTAGAGCCCCAGAAACTCGCGTCTAGATGCCCCAAACTGAGCGGTATCAGTACCTTTGTTCCGGCGGGGAAAGTGCGCTGTCTGCCCCCGATCGTGGCGGTAAATGGCTCTGTCGCCACTCGGTGGGTAGCGCTGACGGGAGCCCAGAGGCGCCCGCATTCCAACAGGAAAAGCTCGATCGACTGGCGATCGTCCAAATCGAGCTCGTCCCAAAACTCAGTCGGATTAATGTCAGCCGTCTGTGTTCCTTTATACGCCGGGAGAGGACGGTATCCCATAGCCGTGTAGCCTAGGTGCAGGGGGCCTTGCAGTCCCGCTATCCCCATAATCGCTGTCATCAGCTTTGCCAATTCCCGCCTAGTCATCCCGTTGTTTTCCGAGCTCACCTCGAAGTCGGCTAGGGCGGGAGAATTTTCGTAGATAGTCGCCGCGCGCTCGATCAAAGCCGACAAATCCCCGTGTCCAAACAGGTTCAGGCTTTGCAGCAGACTGCCCGCGACGGCGAAGTAGTGCGCGGGGCTTTGGCGGATGTAATGTAAATCGGTGAGAAGTTCGATCGACTCTTTGTCATCTGGGTTAATCCCAAAAATTACGTAGTGCAAATATGGAACTAAAAATCCCATCCAACCGCGCCTGACATCGGTAAAAAATGTTCCCCCCGCACCGTGCGACATCTCGGTATAATCTGATGCTAGGCGATCGAGCAACCGCCTGCTGATTTCGTCTCCCTGGCGATCGGTTGTCGCGCTGTTGAAGAGATACTTCTGCATACAGCTTCGGAAGGCTGCGTGATTGCTGCTACCGTCTGGTTCGCGATCGGACAAAGACAGCAGGAAAAGGTTCCTACCGCCGACATCTTGGTTGGGGGATAGATCCGGATCGAGCACAGAAGTACCCAGCCGCCATCCGCGCGCCTGGGGCGATGT
This sequence comes from Microcoleus sp. CAWBG27, assembly GCF_020883145.1. Classification (NCBI taxonomy): domain Bacteria; kingdom Bacillati; phylum Cyanobacteriota; class Cyanophyceae; order Oscillatoriales; family Microcoleaceae; genus Microcoleus; species Microcoleus sp. CAWBG27. The sequence continues at coordinate 2,817 of NZ_JAHREU010000050.1, read as the reverse complement.
GAGTGCTTCTTCGAGTGTTGCAAACTCTCCCATCACCACTTGTCCCGCGCAGCAAAAATTAGCCCCGAAAGCCAGCCGTTTTATTGGCAAATAGGTGGGTTCGTTGGCAATTAAACCCTCGATCAGGGCGATCGCTGGCAGCATCGTTTTGCTGAGGCCCTCCTGGGGGTTTTCCAAAGCCCAAACCTGAAACTCATTCAGGGCGGGGTTCATCAGCGGTGAGAAAATAGTATCTAAATTTAGGTTCATGAAAATCCTCCGAGTTACTCAGGCCATAACACGCTACGCACTTAGCAGCAAGAGAGTATTGAACCCTTATTTACCGGGATTTCAGACCCTCAAAGATTGCCAAAATCAGTAAGTACAACTATAGCCATCTTTATTTGTAAACGTCGTGGCAATATAGATTAATTCTACTGAATATGTCTGCGCTCAAGTCTAGCCTTATTCCGGAGATTGACTGTAATTTCTCACAATTCCTAGTAAGTATATGTACTCTCTAGTTTTTAAGTATTAGCGCTAATTGCTGAGAGTCGCAGATAACTGCGGTTATCTGCGACTGCTTACTATTAGATTGAGGCAAAATCGGCGACACCAATCAGACTCGACGATACTCCAGTTAGAGAAGCTAAAATTTCTCCGGTAGCAGCCAAGCGAATTAAGGTTGCACCGTCACTTTGAATAATTGCTAATTGCGAGAAAGTAATGCCACTGGCGAGTGCGAGCAAATCTTTGCCATCTTCAAAATCGGCAACGGTATCGATGCCCGAATCATTAGAGAGTAAAAAGCGATCGCTCCCGAGGCCTCCAATCAAAGTATCATCTCCCTCTTCACCGAATAGGAAGTCGTCACCGTCACCACCAAGCAGGATATCGTTACCTTTGCCTCCACGCAAAGTATCATTGCGTGCTACCATCTAGCAAGTCGTCGCCTCGGTTGCCAAAGATAATATCAGCACCATCGCTACCTGTAATGCTATCAATTCCCTTGCCGCCGTAAAGGGTATCGTCGTCAACACCACCATCGATTAAATCATTGCCTTGATTGCCATTAATCCAGTCATTGCCGTTAAAACCGAAGATTAAATCGTTTCCTTTTTTGCCGCTTAAAACATCATCGCTGCTGTCGCCAGCTAGAGCATCATCACCATCCGTACCGTTTTTGCGATCGGGGGAATTGTTGATGAATTCTATGCCGCTGTCGGGGAAAGGTGTATCGGCAGTCAAATCGCTATTTGTACAGTTGCGAATTGTAGGGTTATTGACTGTTGCTGACTAAATTTTGGCGTCTAAGGATGTGCCTGTATTTTCGGAAATAGCCGACTGAATTGTCTTATTTCCGGATGCGACTAGCTGTAAATCTTTGGCGATTTCACCTTGTGCGACTTGTTGAACTTTGGCAATTTGAGTTGCTGCATCTGATAGTGAGAGGTTGCTGGTGGCGATCGCCCTTACCCGCTGATTCCCTTCGGCAAGAATTTTAGCAGCTTCCGGTGCCAGATCGGACGCTTTATCGATATCGATCGCTGATTTCGAGAATTAATGAGCATGGTGCGTTCCCAACAATCTATTGGTGGGGTAGTAGGAGTTGCAGTAGGGAACGCACACTACAAGATCGCACTGCCAAACAAGGGATACCAGAATTTATTATGAAGCTTCTAGCAATAACCATCACAAAGATTTCTGTCGCTTTCACTGACATTAGGATTTGTTTTCAAATAATCACGAATCCAAAGGCAACCCTTTTTGAGCAAATTATTCAGCTTGATATCTAAATCTAAAATCAAATCATCAGGATTGATTTTCCACAATCTCACTGTTTTGTCAACACTACCCGACGCAATACTTTGACCATCTGGACTAAAACTGACTCCATAGACCTGATCGCTATGTCCTTCCAGGGTTTGCAACAGTTGCCCCTCCACACTCCACAATCTCACGGTTCTGTCAGCACTAGCCGAAGCAATATTTTGACCATCCGGACTAAAACTGACTCCATAGACCCGATCGCTATGTCCTTCTAGGGTTTGCAACAGTTGCCCCTCCACACTCCACAATCTCACAGTTCTGTCAACACTAGCCGAAGCAATCCTTTGACCGTCGGGGCTAAAACCAACTCCATAAACCTGATCGTTATGTCCTTCCAGGGTTTGCAACAGTTTCCCCTCCACACTCCACAATCTCACTGTTTTGTCAAGACTCGCAGAAGCAATCCTTTGACCGTCAGGACTAAAACTGACTCCATAGACCCGATCCCTATGTCCTTCTAGGGTGCACAACAGCTTCCCCTCCACACTCCATAGTCTCACTGTTCTGTCACTACTAGCAGAAGCAATCCTTTGACCATCAGGACTAAAACTGACTCCATAGACCCAATTGCTATGTCCTTCTAGGGTTCGCAACAGCTTCCCCTCAGCACTCCATAGTCTCACTGTTTTGTCAAAATTTGCAGAAGCAATCCTTCGACCATCAGGACTAAAACTGACTCCATAGACTCGATCCATATGTCCTTCTAGGGTTCGCAACAGTTCCCCTTCAACATTCCATAGTCTCACTGTTCTGTCGCTGCTAGCAGAAGCAATCTTTCGACCATCAGGACTAAAACTGATTCCATAGACCCGATCCCTATGTCCTTCTAGGGTTCGCAACTGTTCCCCTTCAACACTCCACAGTCTCACTGTTCTGTCACTGCTAGCAGAAGCAATCCTTTGACCATCAGGACTAAAACTGACTCCATAGACCCAATTGCTATGTCCTTCTAGGGTTCGCAACAGCTTCCCCTCAGCACTCCATAGTCTCACTGTTTTGTCAAAATTT
>NZ_JAHREU010000005.1:35806-202929 GCF_020883145.1 Microcoleus sp. CAWBG27 | reverse complement strand
TAGGCTTGACAGTATTCGTCTACAAAACTGACTGTAGGGACTGGTTCGCGGGGTACTACCATACATTTTAACTATTTGACGGCTTCAGGAATATTATACTATGGCTAAAGTGATGAAAGAGCGTTAGTCCTGATTTACTCGAAGTCACAGAAAGGACTGAAGTCCTCACTACGAACCTTGATTACCGATGAGAAAATTGGTTTGTAGTAAGGACTTTAGTCCTGATTTACTCAGAGTCACAGAAAGGACTGAAGTCCTCACTACGAACCTTGATTACCGATGAGAAAATTGGTTTGTAGTAAGGACTTTAGTCCTGATTTACTCGAAGTCACAGAAAGGACTGAAGTCCTCACTACGAACCTTGATTACCGATGAGAAAATTGGTTTGTAGTAAGGACTTTAGTCCTGATTTACTCAGAGTCATAGAAAGGACTGAAGTCCTCACTACGAACCTTGATTACCGATGAGAAAATTGGTTTGTAGTAAGGACTTTAGTCCTGATTTACTCGAAATGAAAGAAAGGACTGAAGTCCTCACTACGAACCTTGATTACCGATGAGAAAATTGGTTTGTAGTAAGGACTTTAGTCCTGATTTACTCGAAATCATAGAAAGGACTGAAGTCCTCACTACGAACCTTGATTACCGATGAGAAAATTGGTTTGTAGTAAGGACTTTAGTCCTGATTTACTCGAAGTCATAGAAAGGACTGAAGTCCTCACTACGAACCTTGATTACCGATGAGAAAATTGGTTTGTAGTAAGGACTTTAGTCCTGATTTACTCGAAGTCACAGAAAGGACTGAAGTCCTCACTACGAACTTACTTATGGTGAAACAATGCTGCCGTCAGGCATGATTGTTTCTTTCAAATGAGCGCCGTCGAGATTAGCTCCCGCCAAATTTGCTCCTCTGAGATTTGCCCCTGTCAAATTCGCCCCTCTCAAATCAGCTTTACCGAGGTTTGTCCAGCGGAAATCGGCAGCACTCAAGTCCGCAAAACAGAGATTTGCCCTAAAAAGATATGCTCCCGTGAAGTGAGCTTCCCCGAGGTTGGCTTTAGATAAATTGGCTGCGTAAAAATGTGCTTCAATCAATTCGGCTTGATTGAGATTGGCTTGACTCAGATTAGCATGATTGAGGTTCGCGCCGATCGCATTAACTCGAAACATTGCCGCCCCGATTAAATTCGCATCTCCTAAATCGGTTTGTTGGAGAATCGCACCACTGATGTCCGCCCCAATTAGATTAGCACCGCTCAAATCTGCCCCCCGGAGGTCTGCACCTCGGAGATTGGCTCCCGTTAAATTCGCTTTAACTAATTTAGTATCGAGGAGTTGTGCTCCAGCAAGATTTGCTAAACTGAGATTAGATTCAGCGAGGTTTGCTGTAATTAATTTAGCCTTAAACAAGTCTGTTTTAAAAAGGTTAGACCGCCAAAGATACGCACCTCTAAGATTTGCTTCGGCGAGGTTAGCTTCGCTCAGATCCGGTTCGAGGTTTGGGTTGAGATTTCTCCATTCAATCCAAGTAACTGCACCTTTTTTTAGCAGCGCTAAATGCTGTGTATTTGCCATAATTGCATCTCCTATAACCCCTATTCCTTGCGACCAAAAATTGCTGGATTTTCGCGACCAGATACGCTTTCCACCGCCGCAATTGCTGCCTGGGAACCTGCTATAATATCTCGTTCTGCTCCGCCGAGGTAAAGCCGTCCGAAACTACCGACAGCCTGAACCTCTAGGATGTTAATAGATGCACCTTTTTCTGCTTCATTGGCTGCCAGCGCTGCATAGGCGGCCGGTTCTACTTCTAAGACGTAAAGCGTTTGTCCCGCCAGCAACAACTGTCCGCGCCTGCTGCGGTTGATTAATTGCGTTTGGTGGGGGTCGATGTTGCGAATAATTTGACTGGAAATGACTCGCGGTTTGATACATTCTTCTCTACGGACTCCGATGAATTCTAGAATTGCTTTGCCGGCGGCCCTGGTTTCGCCCTGCTGGCCCGAGTGTACTTCCAGCAAGCCGTACAGGCGCTCGACTATCTGCACTCCAGGGCGCACCGAGGCTGATTTGAGGGCGACATCGGTAATTCGGTTAATTTCGATGCCAGGGGAGATTTCTATCCACAGCGACGCATCCCCCGGCAGTGGCAAGAATCCGGCGGCGACTGTGCCGATGTATGCTGCGTGCTGTGGCTGCAAGTTGTCTAGAAATACGTAGCTGCGTAGCTCTATTCCCAATTTGTTTTAATCTCCGTCGATCGAGCTTTTGTTGTCTGTGCAATATCTGAGTTTACCTTTTTTTGTCAACAGTACATTGTCTGTATGATTTTTGACGGTTGACGGTTGACGGTTGACGGTTGACGGTTGACGGTTGACGGTTGACTGTTTGAACAATACCGATGCGGCCGGAAACGATATGAGATTCGCCCCGCGAAGTGACGTTTTGGGCTTTGCGAGCTATGTTTAATTTCGTATGACCACTAAAAATTTGATATCAATCTGTAGTAATAGCTGGAGTTTATCAATCTTTACTGCTACAGGTGGATTTAACTTTGAAAGGCGATCGATATAGTGATGATAGTTAAAGATTTTTGCCAACAGAGAGCATTTGAATTATGAAACGTTCTGATTTATCCAAAGCAATCGGTGCAGGTATTATCGCTGCTGGTTTAGCCATTTTACCAGCTCATCTGCCGACTTCGGCTCAGACAAATACAGCTCCGGGTACTAACAGCAGAGACACAACTACTACTACCACTACTCCTCGCTCCGGTGTCTACAGTGCCCAGAACGATCGCGATTTTGATTGGGGATGGTTGGGATTGCTCGGCTTATCTGGCTTGTTGGGTTTGATGCCCAAAAAACGCGAAGAAAATGTCCGCTACACCACTACAACTGGCGATCGCGATCCAGCAGTTCGTACAGATTACCGCTAATCCTAGAGTATAACGGGCTGTGGGCCTGATGCAGGGACAGGATGTTTTAACCTGTCCGAATAGCGCCAACAATCATCAAAAAACCTCCATCTGTGAGGTTTTTTTATTAGATACGCTCGGCAATCAATTGGTTCGTAGTGAGGACTTTAGTCCTCGAACAAGAGATGACTAAAGTCCAATGGCACTGAAGAAACAGCGTTGAGAAAATCTAATTCCTCAGTTTTTTTCCATTCAGTTAACATTGAAGAAGTTTCAGCGTATCCTACCCGTTTTTGTTCTGCGTACCAAGCTTGGGTCCTTGCAGCTAAAGCACGGTTGTAGACTAAACGAGTACAACAAGAAAGTGCGTCGCAACAAACTTTCTTGTTCCGGCGTTGGGTAGAATCGATAGCTGAAGGCTTTTAGTGTCACACTTACAGTGTAACGCCTAAATTGTAAAATGTGCGTAAGTTCTCGTAACTTTTGTAAAGCCGTCGAACGAAGGACGGGGTTTTAGACCCAAATTTCTGATAAAAAATATAGTCCTGGACGCATAACCGACGTATGTAAGGAGCTTAGGCTGCACCTTATCGCTAAGCCCAAGTGCATTTAAATTGTATAGTCAAATTTAACAAAACTCTTGTGGGGTGGGCCAGAAAGCCCGCTCAAAAAATAGAATTTAGATGCGGAACAGCTTATTAAGAATTAAAAATCAAAATTTGTTCTAATCCATGTCAAAATGAGTCTAACAAATTTTTTGAGTTGGAAGGCTAACGATGAGTGTAACTCCTAAATTGCAGCGCGCATTTGAGCAAGGCCGCGCCCTGAAAATTATCAGCGGTTTAAATAATTTTGATGCAGCCAACGTTGCGGCTGTAGTCAAAGCAGCGGATCTCGGCGGTGCTTCCTTTGTCGATATTGCTTGCGATCGCGATTTGGTATTGATGGCAAAACAGTTGACAAATTTGCCAATTTGTGTATCGGCTGTGGAGCCAGAAAAGTTTGTGGCTGCGGTAGAAGCAGGCGCTGATTTGATTGAAATTGGCAACTTTGATGCTTTCTACGCTGTAGGGCGCCGTTTTGAAGCTTCTGAAGTTTTGGAGTTGACTCGCCAAACGCGATCGCTATTTCCGAACATCACTCTTTCTGTAACAGTTCCCCACATTCTGACACTGGACAAACAAGTACAGTTAGCAACAGAATTGGTCAAAGCAGGCGCTAGCATCATCCAAACCGAAGGCGGCACCAGCGCCCAGCCAATTCACGCCGGAACTTTGGGATTGATTGAAAAAGCAGCGCCTACTTTGGCCGCAGCCTTTGAAATTTCCCGCGCCGTACAAGTCCCCGTACTCTGCGCTTCGGGCATCTCCAGCGTCACTGCACCGCTGGCTATTGGCGCCGGCGCTGCGGGTGTTGGCGTCGGTTCTGCTGTAAGCCAACTTAACAGCGAAGTGGCGATGATTGCTGCTGTTCGCAGTTTAGTTGAAGCTTTGGCAAAAGTCGAGCGATCGCACTTTGCTGCTTCAATCTAATTAAGAAGGAAGAAGGAAGAGTTGACAGTTGACAGTTGACAGTTGACAGTTTTCAGAGGGAAGAGGGAAGAAGGAAGAGTTGACAGTTGACAGTTGACAGTTGACAGTTTTCAGAGGGAAGAGGGAAGAGGGGAGAAGGAAGATTTTTCCCCCTCTCCCAATCTCCCAATCTCCCTCTTCCTTAATAATTAATCCACCACACGGAATAATCATGTAATAAATGATTGTTTGGGGGGATATCATCAACTGATTCTAACTCTGCTAAACGCAACATAAACTTTTTGCGATCGCCAACGCGCTGAACTTCCACAAATATGCCGTCTTCCTGAATAGAAAAATCTTCCAACCGATGAATTGTGAATTTATCAGTATAAGAAGGTTGAGTTTTTTTGAGCCTTGCATATTCTTTTTTAGTGCCAAAACCCATAATATACTCTTCTTCCCATTCAAACTCTTCTATGCCAGTAACATGGCACGGAACTTGAAAATTTTGCTTGAGGTAGTCTAAATATTTGATTGTATTTTTAAGATCGGCATTGATTTTTTTGTTTCCCAGGATTCTTCTAATCTTACTTTCAAATTGACTGCCATTAAATGGGTTGTTTTCATCGAGATCGGCGAAGATTTCTGGCTTGAAGGTGCCTCCTAATTCTGGTAATTCGGCAAGCAAGCGCTGCAAGTCGTTTAGCGGTTTCGGTCTTCTACCTGCTACAATGGTTTCATCAAGCTGAACTAAAGGAAGTTCGGATTCTGAAGGAAGGGATTTGCTTTGATTTGGGCGATCGTCAACTTGAGACTTGTTAACTTTAGGCTGGTTAACTTTAGGTTTGTTAAATTTGGGCATCGCTCGGTCTCGCTGTATCGGTTTATCAATAAAGTATATCTTGGTAGAAGTACATTCGTGTCTGATAAATAGGAGGAAGCTGTGATGCAATTATTAAAATCGCCTGATGAATCGGCAGTCTATCAAGGGCAATTCGGCGAGTTTACGATTACCGAAAGCGATCGCGCGGGAGTGCTGATCTACCGCGCGGGATTGGGGGTGGCGGCGCTGTGTTTGGCGGTGGGTGCTACTCTGGTGTTGCAACAGGGCGACAACGCAATGGCAATTCAAGCTGTAACGCCTGTTTTTGCGTGTTTCTGGATAGCTTTAGGCGTTAGTTTGGCAACTATTCACATTTACATGATAGCGCTGCATCGCACGTTACAGGTGTTTTGGGCGATCGGCGGCGCGGCAGCACTGTTTGTCGCTTTACAAAGTAGCGAACCTTTGGCTTTGGCGGTGTACGAACATCCAGCGACTTTGTGGGGAATTGGCTTTACTTTTGCTGCCTTAAATGGCATCTTTTTTAAAGAAGCTTTCTGCTTTAACCGCCTAGAAACTAAGTTTTTGACTCCGGGAGTTCCACTATTACTTTTAGGACATATTTTTGGCTTCTTGACACCGGAAAATGAACAGTTGCTGCTGGGACTTTGGGCGATATTGTTCATCATTTTTGCTGTCCGCAAGTTTTTTCAACCTATCCCCCAGGATATCGGCGATAAGAGCGTTTTTGAGTATCTCAAACACAAATAATTTGGGAATGGGGAATAGGCATAGGGAATAGGGCATAGGGCATAGGCAAAACCGGCCAAGAGCAAAACCGGCAAAACCGGGCATAGGGCAATTTTATAAATTTCTCACAGTCTCACTATTTCCCTCTTCCTAAAACCATTGGTATTGTTGCTTCTTCTTTCTTCTTCCTGATAACTGACATCCGTTACATCTGTTACATCCGTTACATCCGCTACAGAATCCGTTGCCGAACTTCCTTCTTCCTTCTGCTATAAAATGAAAATTCGTCTGATCCGCCGCCGAGAAATGTGGGCAATTACCTGGGAAGGTTGGGTAATTGCGATCGCAGGTTTAATCATTACAATGGTCTTAATTCTCACAAATATTCATCCATTTTTGGCGGTAAATGCGCCGATTAAAGCAGATATACTGGTTGTGGAAGGCTGGTTGCCGGATTATGCAGTCGAAAGTGCGATCGCAGAATTCAACAAAGGCGGATACCGGAAATTGGTGACAACCGGGCTTCCGGTAAGTAAGGGCCACTATCTCGCCCAATATAAAAATTATGCTGAACTGACCGCCGCGACTTGTATTGCGCTAGGATTTGATAAGAACAAAGTGGTAGCTGTACCCGCACCGAGTGTTGTGAAACACCGCACTGCTGCTTCTGCGATCGCACTTCGAGATTGGCTAGCTACTTCTGCCCTAAAAGTGGACTCAATCAATCTTTATTCTATTGGCACTCACGCCCGCCGTAGTTGGATGGTTTTTCAAGAAGTGTTGAATCCTGAGATTAAAGTCGGGATTATAGCTGCGGAATCGCAAGATTATAACTCACAAGAATGGTGGAAATCGAGCGCAGGTTTCCGGACTGTGACTGGGGAAATCATTGCTTATATTTATGCCAGTTTTGTCGGTTGGAAAGCTTAGGTACGTTGTTGGGCTTCAGCCCTCTTTAGACTTATAGACAAAGAGGGCTAAAGCCCAACAACGTACCTTAAATGATAAAATTATTCTCAGATAAATTGAGGGCAAGTCGTTGCTAGAAGAACGCGCTTACTGGTTAGCATGGTCACAGATTAATGGTATCGGGCCGATTTTGTTGCAAAGATTGCACCAACATTTTAAGACTTTGGCAGAAGCTTGGATGGCGAAACCAGTTGATTTAATGCGAGTAGAAGGGTTTGGCAAGCAGGTAATTGATACCACTGTGCAAGAACGATCTAAACTCAATCCTGAAGAATTTATTGAGAAACATCTCATTAACAATCCCTGTTTCTGGACACCCGCAGATCGGGATTATCCCAGCTTGTTATTAGAAATTCCCAGCCCGCCGCCGGTGCTGTATTATCGCGGTTTAGTCGATCGCAAAGAGAATCAAGGAATTACGCCGACGGTGGCAATTGTTGGGACTCGCAGTCCTTCGGAATACGGCCGCCGCTGGACTCGTAAAATTAGTGTGGCTTTGGCTAAAAATGGTTTTACTGTTGTTTCGGGATTTGCGGCGGGCATTGATACGGAGGCTCATACAACCTGTTTGGAGGCGGGAGGCCGGACTTTGGCTGTTTTTGGCACTGGGGTTGATATCGTTTATCCTAAGCCAAATGAGCGGTTGTACGATCGCCTCATGCAGCAGGGACTGGCAATCAGCGAATATCCCGCAGGCACTCAACCGAATAAAACAAATTTTCCGCGCCGAAATCGGATAATTGCTGGCTTGAGTCGCGCTACAATTGTGATTGAAGCTCCGCAGAAGTCGGGGGCGTTAATTACTGCTTATCAAGCTAATGAGTTTTGTCGCGATGTGTATGTTTTGACGGGAAGGTTGGATGATGAGCGATCGTTTGGTTGTTTGGAATTGCTGAGTAAAGGTGCTCATCCGATTCTCCCGAATAGCGATCGACTTTTAAGTGAAGACAGGTTGTTGGAAATGCTCGGAGCTATCCCAAAATTGGATAGCGCGCAGCAGTTGTCGTTGTTTCCGACAAATCCAGCCCCTGAAAAACAAGAGCCGCTATTGGATGGGGAGTTGGCTGTAGTGTTAAAAGCTTTGGGTTCGGGGCCGAATTCTCTTGATACAATTGTGGAGGCTGCGGGATTGGAAGCGGGGACGGTTTCTGGTATTCTTTTGCAGTTGGAATTGTTGGGATTAGTTTCGCAACTGCCGGGTATGCGATATCAGCGCTGTTGATTTGAGATGTTAGAAAACTCGGCGGTTGAAGAGGTATGTTGTTGGGCTTCAGCCCTCTTTCCTGATATTAGCAAAGAGCGCTGAAGCGCAACTACGTTGTTGATTTGAGATGTTAGAAAACTCGGCGGTTGAAGAGGTATGTTGTTGGGCTTCAGCCCTCTTTCCTGATATTAGCAAAGAGCGCTGAAGCGCAACTACGTACCTTTCCGGAGCGCTGAAGCGCAACTACGTACCTTTTTTGTCTGACGACAAACTAAGGAGAGTTAGGGGCGATAGAACCCAAATCGCTCTCAAATCAATCCGAAACTCCCTGCGGTAATACTCCCAGCAGAAACTCCACTGATAGAAGCCAAAATCTCTCCAGTTTGGGCAAACCGAATTAATGTTACACCGCTATCTTGGCTCATAGCCAATTGCGAGAAAGTCAGCCCGTTACCCAATACTAAGAAGTCTTTACCAAATTCAAAATCGGTAATAGTATCAGTCCCAGAATTGGTGGAGAGTAGGAATTTATCGACTCCCATTCCTCCAATCAAAGTATCATTTCCCAAACCGCCATTGAGTAAATCATCGCCCTTACCTCCGTAAAGACTATCATTACCATCGCCGCCATTCAAATTATCAGCACCCCGGCCAGCATATAAGGCATCATCACCGCTATTTCCGAGCAAAGTATCGAAGCCTTTGCCGCCGAAAATAGTGTCATTTCCGGCAGCACCATCGAGGGAATCGTTGCCCCTCATGCCCATCAACACATCATTGCTGCTGGTGCCGGTGAGGATGTCATCGCCATTCGTACCGTTAATGCGATTCCCCGAATTGCTGGCTAAATCTGCATCGCCGGTAACAAGAGGAGTTGCAATCCCAGCAGGCAATGTTACTGCTTGAATTTTGCTATCCAAAGCAGCACCAGTATTGTCAGTAACTAACTGGGAAACTGGCTTGCTTCCGGCACCAACTGCTTTGAAGTCTTGAGTAGTTGCGCCCAAGGATACTTGTTGGACGCGGGCAACGGCTTGGGGAATTGATGTTGCTGTTGGGTTGGTGACGGCGGCATCAATGCGCTGATTGGCTGTTGCCATTACTGTCGCGGATTGCGAGGTAATAGAGGTGACTTTTTGAATGTTGAAACTGGGGTCAATCTGCTGGATTTTAGCAGCGGATTGCTGAATTATTGGTTCTAAGGCGGCTGGATTGCTGAGGTTTAAGATAGCACCGCCTTGAATTTTATCGCCCATTGAACTGACAACAGCTTTGACAATATCCTTGGTAGCTGCACTGGATGCACCGTCAATCAAAGCGACTGTTTGAGTGATGACGTTTTGGACTTTCACCATTGCTGCTAAGACTTGTACTCCCCCTGGTTGGTTGTTGTTGGTAGCTAAGATTGGATCTAAGCTAGTCAGGTCAACTTCGGCGGGGAGAGAAAGGGCGGCTTTGACTAAAGATTGCGCTTCTTCTGGTGCAATTCCTTTGTCGATCAAGTCAGCAACTAAGCTGGTTAGGAGGGTGACAACTGTGGAATCTGGTGGTGCGGTGACTGGTGTTTCTAGGGGTAAGCCGGTGGCGGTGTCAGTGCCTCCGATGGCAACTATATTGCCTTCGGATGGATCGATTTCTCCGTTTTTGTTGGTGTCGAAAATGTCGAAGGGGATGTTGAGATTAAAGCTACCGTCGCTGTTAGTAATGGTGGATGGTTCGTTGGTGTCTTTGATGCCGTTTTTGTTGGCATCGAGGAAGACAGTTGCACCGGAAATGTAGCCGTCGATTACCCAGCGACCATCTTTTGTTGTTACTTTGAAAGTCTGTTCGCTACTAGCACCGTAAGAGTCTGTAGCTATTAACTTTACCTGAAAAGGTTGTGCACCGCTTGGGGGAGTTCCGATGAACCGGATCTCGTTTGTCGGGGGGTTAAATTGAAGTCCGAGCCAATTGATGTTTGAGTTATTACTCAGTTCTAAAGGACTGCCATCAAGTAGAGTTAATCGGTAGGAAATCAAGTCGCCATCGGGGTCAGTGTACACATCTTTGATGGCTTGATTAAACTCACTGTACCTCCCACTTAAACGAATTTTTTCTTGTGGAGGAAGATTGCTGGCTGTAAAACTCCCTTCTGTGGCAAACTGTGAACCTGCCCAAGCAGTATCAATTGCTTGTACGCTCCAATAATATGTCTTATCTGGAGACAAGTCTTTGAGTTGCCACTGGGTGTTTTGACTAACATTCCCCAACCCCACCAGTTGACGAGTTCCATCGGCAAGATACGACATCGGGGAAAGAATATCTTGACCTCCTGGTGTCGTCCCAACTCGCAGGTTGTAGCTTAAACCATCAGCACGAGTCTCAGCATCAGTTGCTTTATTCCACTTAAGAGTCACATTTCGGCCAGAAGGTAAATTTGATAGCCCTGTGGGTGCTGTGGGGAGAGTGTTGGCTTTAGATGTGTTGTTGCGGAAGACTTTGGTAAAGAAGTCGTTTTCGTTGAATCCTCCAGAGAAGCCGTTGCTTGGTGCATCACCCGTGAATAGGATATCCAATTTACGATCGTTGTCGTAGTCTCCCCAAACAGCCTGGGAATAGTTACCACGATCAAGCTGTTGCTTTGCGCCACTGTCGATTAGTGCGCCACTGTCGATAAAGCTGTTTGGGCCAGTAAAGCTGTTTGGGTTAGAAAAATTGCCTTTGTTTTGATAGACTTTGGCGACCATTGTTACTGAACTTTCGCCATTTTGTCGATCGACACCAGTACCTAGGATATCCAGAAGCCCGTCATTGTCGTAATCTCCCCAAGCAGCGCGATTTAAATAAGGTATCTGTGCGCCGATGTCTTCAAACTTGGCAGACCCATTATTTTCACGAGTGCTGTTTTGGTAGACTTTGGTGAAAGACGGCTGCGAAAAACTACCAGTGCCTGCGAGCAAAATATCCAGTTGACCGTCATTGTTGTAGTCTCCCCAGGCCATATAAACCGCCTGACCGCCAGAACCAGGCAATTCTAGACCAGTATCTTTAAAAACTCCATCGCCCAAATTGCGGTAAAGTTTGGCACTGTACCTGGAGTTGTACTGTTGTGAATCTTTTACATTGACAAGGATATCGAGTTTGCCATCGTTGTCGTAATCAGCCCAATTCCCAGAACTGGTAACACCGCCTGTTTCGCCCTCAGAAAATAGCCGTCCGGGAATTACTAAATCGGGACGTTGTTCATCAAGACGTGCTTTGCTGTCTTTAAATTGGTCTAGACCGATCGCGCCTGTATTGCGGTAGAGGGTTGTATTCATCCAGTCCGCAGGGCCAACAGGTCTTTTATTAGCGAAGAGATCGGAACGCCCATCATTGTTGTAATCTGCCCAACTGGATCGATAAATATCGTAGGAGATATTATCGTAGAAGATTTCGGAGTCAGGTAGAGATGTCTCAAGGGTAAAACCCTTAACATCGGTGAGGTTGAGATCGTTGCGGTAGATTTTTTGCGGAGAACTATTATTGTTGCGATCTTCGTAGTCGATCGACGTGGCATCCAGCCACCCATCATTGTTGTAATCTCCCCAGGTTGGAACCTGGCCTGGTAAATCTCTTCGATTAGATTCGCTAAAGCCTTGACCGATGTTGTCGTAGATTCGGCTAGTTGGGGTAACTTTGTAGCCGTAGAAATCTTTGGTAATTACAGAGCCGCCGAGGATATCCAGTTTGCCGTCATTGTTGTAGTCTCCCCAGATGGCCGTATTCAAACCAGATATCGGAGTGTGCGTATTGGTGAAAAGTGGAATATCCGTAATTTGCACGATGGTAGAACTTTGAGTGCCAATATTCGCACTATCGGCACGATCGATCCGAAACGCGATTTCTTCTGTTTCCTCAACTAAATTGTCCGATAAGATATTAATTGTGAAACTTTTGGTATCTTCACCTGGGTTAAAGGTAAGTTGACCAGAGTAATTGACAAATTCCCAATCTTTGTCCACAGTAGCTGAGCCACCGGTAACAGGTTGTATGTAAACCGTGGAAAGTTTGTCTAAATTTCCAGTGCGAGTGAGAGTAATTTGTCTCTGAAAGACTCCTGGAGGAATTTCAGTTAATGTGTAAGTAGGTTGGGAAAAACTTATCGTGGGATCGTTAGGACTAGCAATCTGATCGTTAGAACTCGGTATTCCGGGCCTCCTAAATATGTTTGGCCTTGGTATCGGTGTCGGTGTCGGAGTGACGGATGTTGTCGGTGTCGGAGTCGGAGTAACTGATGTTGTCGGTGTCGGAGTCGGAGTAACTGATGTTGTCGGCGTTGGAGTCGGAGTAACCGATGTTGTCGGCGTTGGAGTCGGAGTAACCGATGTCGTCGGTGTCGGAGTCGGAGTAACCGATGTCGTCGGTGTCGGAGTTGGAGTAACCGATGTCGTCGGTGTCGGAGTTGGCTCTGGTGTTGGTGTCGGAGTTGGTTCTGGTGTTGGTGTTGGTGTCGGCGCTACATCGTTATCAGCGATCGCCACAACCACCCCAGCAACCACAATCCCGTTATACTTAGCATCGCTGCTCGTCACATTGTGAGTAATATTCCCGCTGTGTGCACCTTCGACGATCGCATCATCAACAGCTATCACCGTAACCGGTTGAGCGATATTCCAAGTGTTGGGAGTGAAAGTTATAGGCGCGATCGCATCAATCTGATTACCTGTTGTAAGAGTGATGGTGACAGGTGCGATCGGCTGCGATTTCAGCACCGCACTGTACGTACCATTTGCACCGCCTTCTGTAGCAGTTGTTTCAGCAACACTAATAGAAACACCAGCCGAATCATTGTCCTTATTGCTAATACCAACATCCGCTACATCTTTGTTGCTGTAATTCGGATCTGTACTAACACTAGCTGCCGTAATAACTTTGTACTCAATATCGCCGTCAGCAATACTGTCATCAACCCCAGTTACTGTCACCGATTGCACTATATTCCAGTTGTCAGGACTGAAAGTTACGCTGTTAGCAGAAAGTGTTCCCTCTGCTGTATTGGAACTGTTCAAATTGACAACCACGATAGCTGTAGGTTTAGTATTCAGAGCAAACTGAAAGTTAGCCTTGCTACCATCTTCGCCGGTAGTTAATCCAGCCGTAGGACTCACCGTAATTCCTGGAGTTTCATTGTCACTGTTGGTGACTGTGACATCATCAGGATTGAGATTGTTGTAATTAAGATCAGTGCTGACAGCAGCCGCCGTGATAATTTTGTAAACTACATTCCCATCAGCTACCAAATCGTCAACACCAGTCACCGTAATTGTTTGCTGTTGACTGTAGTTAGCCGGAGTGAAAGTTACGCTATTAGTTGAAACTGTTCCTTCGGCAACATTGGAACTGTTTAGGGCGAAAGAAACGTCAGCAGTTGGTTGTGAATTGAGTTTGACTGTGAAACTAGCTTTACCGCCGAGTTCAGTCGTTGATATTGCATTTGGACTAACCGTAAAGCCGGCAGTGTCATCATTTTTGATGGTAGCCGTAGCGGTAGCCGTCGCAATAGTCGGTGCGCCACCCGGTGAAACTGAATTTGATAAAGTAATGGTAACTGTTTCATCCGGTTCGATTTCGGCATCTCCCAACACATCCAAACTAATAGTTTTAGAGGTTTCGCCCGCAGCAAAACTGATTTTGCCAGTGGTAGCCGTTGCGCCAGAAGTGCCGCCGATGTTGTTGTAATCAGTGCCGTTGGTAGCAGTACCGGCGATCGTATAATCTACGGTACTCCCAAGTTCTGTGCTGCCGCTGCGAGTAATCGTAAATGCGGCCGGAGTTTTCCCGGAATTGCCTTCGATAACGCTGGGATTGTTGGCTGCAATAGTATAAGAACTATTCCTGTCCAATATTGCCACTTTTACTTGATTGCTGGAACCGCTACCCGAACCAGTAACGGCAGTGCCACCTGTAATTTTGCCAAAATTGAGAACTATTTGTTCGGTGTCAACGATATTGTCAGCTTTAATCGTGATTGCAATATTCTGGGTGAGAGTAGTAGTGTTAGCAGGAAAAGTTAGGGATGTAGTTGAAAGAGTGTAATCTGCACCTTGAGTAGCATTGCTACTTGGATCGATGACAATTGGTACAACTACATCGCCGAAAGAACTGCTGTTGCTGATAGTAATGGGGACATTAATTACAGTGTCGGTAGCGCCTTCATTTATGTTATAAGTGTTGCCTATTTTGGGCGTGACAAAAGATACCGTACTTGGTGTATTTAGCAGGATTGAAACGTTGTTGTCTGAGAAGTTGGTTGCAGCAATGTCCGGCCTGCTATCTCCATCAATATCCTTCACCATAACGGAAGAGGGATAAGAATTAGAAGAACCTACCGGAAAGTCGATGGGAGTGCTAAATTCACCATTGCCTTTTCCCAACAGAACAGACACGGCTTTAGCTGTACCGTTAGTCACGGCCAAATCTGACTTGCCGTCACCGTCGATATCTCCGGCAGCCAGGAAAGTTGTATCCACTGCTAAACTGGGAGCAGTGGTAAAAGTTCCAGGGGTTTTTTGTAACAGAATTGAGACGTTTTTAGAGGTAAGATTAGCTACAGCCAAGTCGTCTGTATTGTCCGCGTCAAACTTCCCTACTGCGATCGAATACGGCCCTGTTCCCACTGGAATAGTTGGGCCATTAGTAAAGACTCCACTATTGTTTGCCAACAGAATTGAAACTGTGTTAGCGGTGCGACTTGCCACAGCTAAGTCGTCTTGTTTTCCGTCGCCATCAAAATCGCCCACGGCGATGGAAGTGGGCTGTAGTCCTACCAAAGAATTGACTGGTGCGCTAAAAGTTCCGTCGAGATTCTGCAATAGAATGGAGACGGCGCTATTAGTATTGGGGACGCCGGTGGCGCGAGTAGTCGCTACAGCTATATCTGTCAAGCCATCGCCGTTAAAATCTGCCACAGCAATGTAATTAGCCCGACTCGTTGGGTTCAAAGATATATTAGTGCTTGAAGCTAAGCCACCTAAAAACAGTGTGAGAGAACCGTTGCCGTTATCGACAACTAAGCCGTCTCTGTTACTTCCGAAAAATCTGCCGATCGCGATCGCATTTCCTCCCTGGGCCAAGTTAGTAGCCGGATTGAAGCCTCCTGTGGCATTTCCTAATAAAATAGAGGTGCCAGAAGTGCCACCTCCGGCAGCATTGCTATTGGCAACAGCTAAGTCTTTGATGCCGTTGCCGTCAAAATCTCCTACATCAACGAAGACAGGATTTGTGCCGACGGGAAAGTTGGTAGCTGGCTTGAAACTACTCAAAACGTGATCGTAATTCGCCAATACTTCGGATTCAAATACCAGCGACGTTTCTATTTTCCCGGTGCTGATTTCCAGTTCCCAGTCCCCGCCTTTTGCTACACTTCCCGTGAGGTTTTGGGAAGCTGCAACACTAGCCCCGGTTGACTCACTCAAGCGTTTGACAAATGCTTTACCTGTCTCGCCTGCTGCTACGGAGCACCCGTACAGCAGGATATTCGATCGATTTTTGCTGAGTGGCGAAAACCACTGCTGTAGATCATGCCGATCGCCCTCTAGATCGTCTAAACTAAAGCTACCGTCGCCCAATTGCAAGCTACCCGGAGCACCGTGAGAAACGATGTGAATGCTGTCAATATTGGTACGAAGAGCTAAGATTTGAGTAATTTGTGGGATCGCATCCTTCTGCCCATCCAAAACGACTACTTCCGTACCCGGTGTTACTCCGGCTACTAAACTTTGATAATCTGGTACTCTTGTATCGATAAAGGCGATCGACTTTACTGAAACTGGAACATTTAAATTCGACATAATACACCTATTTGGGGTAAAAAAGACAACAATTCCCCTGTTTCGCAACTTGCGTGCGAAACTGTCTATCAATTTTGATTTACACAGACACGGGATTTCTGCGTAAAAATTTGGTTATTTCCGATCTGTTGTAGCTAACATAACAGTTTTTTTAGCAGAGCTATATAAAGTTTTCTTTAAAAAGAGCTGGTAAATTAAAGTACTGATAAAGAGCGAGAAAATACTTAAGTACAATTACTGCGATGAATGCGAGATGCACATAACACAAATATTTTTGAAATGTAAGTGCTTTTGTATTGAGATTTAAGTGTGGTAATTAATACATAAATTAGGTAAGTAAGGTGATGTACGATCGCAAAAATTGGAAACCTAGATTGGCGGCGATCGCCCGGACGTGATGTAATATCATGTCCAGTCGATGAATATCACAAAAAAGGTTCGTAGTGCGGACTTCAGTCCGCTTTCTGGCTGCGGACACCAGGACGCACTACGAACCCGGTTATCAAGGGCGATCGCACTCAGGAGGCGATCGCACATTAAATACTAACTACAGCAAAGTGAAATCCGCAGCATTAATCTGAGTGGAAGACACTCCAATTAAAGAAGCAAAAACTTGTCCGGTGGCGGCAAAACTAATCTGAGTTATCCCATTACTTTGAGTAATTGCCAATTGCGAAAAAGTCAGCCCGTTACTGAGAATCAGCAAATCTTTACCATCCTCAAAATCGCCAATGGTATCGATGCCGGAATCAACAGATAGTAAAAAGCGATCGATTCCCAGACCCCCAATCAAACTATCATTGCCCAAATCACCCGATAAAACATCATCACCTTCACAGCCAATCAAAGTATCATCATCTTCACCCCCATAAATGCGATCGTTTCCTTCGCCTCCATCTATCAAGTCATTATTGCGATCGCCCCTCAAATAATCATCACCTTGACCGCCGCACAAGGTATCGTCTCCTAAATCTCCTAAGAGGCTATCATTGCCTTGACTGCCCACGATTAAATCGTTATCTTTGCCGCCAAACAAAGAATCATTGCCTTTGCCGCCATCAATCCAGTCATCACTCTGATTCCCGTTAATAAAATCATCATCTTCTCGCCCATTAATAGAATCACGACCGCGATTGCCAAACACGATATCTTGTCCTTCACCTCCTAAGATAATATCGTTATTTTTGCCTCCAAATAGTAAATCATCTCCCCGAGCACCAACAATAAAATCATTCCCTTCATTGCCGTTAACCGAGTCATTGTCATTGCCACAAAAAAGATTGTCATTGCCTTCTTTGGCATCGAAAAGATTGGGACTTGCACTGCCGTAGAAATCATCATTTTGTAGACTGCCAAGCTGATTTATGTTGCTACCGTTGCCGTACAGAGTATCATCAACTTGATTGGGTTGATTGAGATCCGGAGACACAATTGTCCGGCAAATACAATCGGTGTCTGGGGTTTGAGGTGCATCAGTTGGCGCGGGGGGAGGAATTACGATCGCAGGTGTTGGCGTTGGCGTTGGCGTTTCTTCCGGGGCAGGTGTGGGAGTTGGAGTTGGAGTTGGTGTCGGAGTTGGAGTTGGAGTCCTAGTCCGAGTTATTGTTGGTGTTGGCGTTGTGTCGTTATCAGTAATCGCCACCGTCACACCGGAAATTGCTATTTGAGTATACTTGGTATCAACACTCGTGGCTGTATGACCGATCGCCCCTACATGATTTCCTTCAACAACCGCATCGTCTGTAGCCGTTACTGTAATTGGTTTCGCCACATTCCAGTTGGTAGCGTCAAACGTAATCGGGGCGATCGCATTTATTTGACTGCCATTCGCGAAACTAACCGTCACCGGTGCCGTCGGCTGCGCCGTAAGTTTGACGCTGTACGTCCCACTAGCAGCGCCTTCCGTTGCAGTGATACTCGTCGGTGAAATAGTCACGCCGGCGGTATCGTTGTCAGCAATCGTGACAGTCACAGGAGAAATCGTCAAGTTATTATACTTAGTGTCGTTGCTGACCGACTTGTGAGCAATCGTACCGCTGTGGGTTCCTTCGGGGATGCTGTCATCGATCGCACTCACAGTCACATTTTGAGCAACATTCCAATTATTCGGTGTAAAAGTGACAGGTGCGATCGCATTAACTCGACTGCCCGCGTCCAAGTTAATCGTAACTGGTGCAGTAGGTGCAGCAGTGAGAACCAGGCTGTAAGTGTCTGTGGCACCGCCTTCGCCGATTTGGGTACTCCCGGCTGATTGAACAATAGAAACACCAGGGCGATCGTTATCAGCGATCGATGCAGTAACATTGGGAATTATCAAGTCATTGTAATTAGCATCGGTACTGGTACTTGTGTGAGTAATAGTGCCAGTGTGCGTCCCTTCCGAGAGATTGTCATCGATCGCGCTTACAGTCACATTTTGAGCAACATTCCAATTCTTCGATGTAAAAGTGACAGGTGCGATCGCATTTATTTGACTGCCGGGATTAAAGTTAATCGTCACTGGGGCAACAGGTTCAGAAGTGAGAACCAGACTGTAAGTATCTGTGGCACCGCCTTCGCCGATTTCCGTACTGCCGGCTGATTCGATAATAGAAACACCAGCGCGATCGTTATCGCCGATCGGTATAATAATATCGGCAATTGTCAAGCTGTTATAATTGGCATCGGCGCTGCTAATAGCGTAAGTAATAGTGCCACTGAGTACGCCTTGCACTATATTGTCATCGATCGCACTAACAGATATCTTTTGAGGAACATTCCAATTATTGCGATCGAAAGTAATCGCCGCAACCGGATTAATGCGATCGCCCGCAGTTAAACTAATAGTAACGGGTGCAGTAGGTTGCGATGTTAGCCTAACTGCATAGCTTCCTGCTACGCCGCCTTCTGTAATACTTGTATTCCCATCCAGAGGTATGACGTTGATACCTGCTTTGTCATCATTTGCGATCGTAGTTGTAGCCGTTGCAGCAGTAATCGTAGGTGTTATACCCGGTGCAACAGGATTCGACAGCGCCACCGCAATAGTTTCATCGGATTCTACTACTGCGTCACCTAACACATCAAGAGTAATGGTTTTGGATGTTTCACCCGCTGCAAAGTCGATCGTGCCTGCGATACCCGTTGCCCCGGAAGTGCCGCCGATATTATTGTAGTCGGTTCCGTTAGTAGCAGTTCCGGCGATCGTATATTTGACGCTACTCGCCCCGCCAGTATCGCCGCTGCGAGTCGCCGTGAAAATTAGAGGTTTTGTGCCAGTATTGCCTTCGGGAATGCTAGCAATCTCAGTCGCAACTGCATAAGAAATTTTACCGTTAGCTGGAATAGTTAGCGTGGTTTGAGCGATCGTACCTGCAAGCGCACCTGCAAGACTACCTGTCATTGTACCAAAGCTGAAAATTGCGGTTTCGGCGTTTTCAGCTATGTTGTCGGGTTTGATAGTAACTGCAACATTCTGCGTTAGATTAGTAGTATTGGCGGGGAAAGCAACAGTTGTAGGAGCAAAGGTGTAATCTGAATTTTGGGTAGCCGTGCTACTGGGATTGATGAGAATTGGTACAGTTACCGTAGTATTGGGAGAACTGCTAATAGTAACGGGAATATTGAGTGTTATGTCTGTTATTGATTCAGTACCGCTATAAGTTGCTGCCCCGAAATTTACCTTAGGAGTTGCGTTGAGCAAAATCGAGGTGTTAAAAGAGTCAAAGTTCGCCGTAGCTAAATCGGGTAAGCCATCTTTGTTAAAATCGCCTGCAACAATACCTTGGGGATTTATTCCCACACCAAAATTAATAACAGTGCCAAAAGTGCCGTTACCATTCCCTAACAGCAGGGAAACATCATCCGATCCATTATTTGCTGTGGCTATATCGATTTTTCCATCGACATTAAAATCGCCAGCAGCAATAGCAAGAGGGTCTCTTGCGACACTATAGTTGGTCGCTGCACCAAAGCTTCCAGTGCCATTGCCTAATATAATTGATACATTATTTGAGCCTTGATTGCTAGTTGCCAAATCTGGATTTTGGTCTCCATTAAAATCGCCCAATACGATGTAATTTGGGTTATTGGCAACGGTAAAGTTAGTGGCAGCACCGAAAGACCCATTAGCATTTTGCAACAGGATGGATATGTTATTAGAACTAAGGTTAGCTGTGGCAAAATCTGACTTGTTATCCTTGTTAAAGTCACCAACAAGCACAAAATATGGATTTAATCCCACGCTCAAATTAGTAGCTGCGCTAAAACTGCCATTACCATTTCCCAGTAAGATAGAAATATTGTTAGAGCTTCGATTGGCTGTAACTAAGTCAGGATTGCCATCAGAATTAAAGTCTCCAGCAGCTACAGTATAAGGATTTGCCCCCACACCAAAGTAGGTAGCATTACCAAAAGTTCCATTACCATTCCCTAAAAGTAGAGAAACATTGTTAGTAAAATTATTGGCTGTAACTAGGTCAGAATTGCCGTCCTTGTTAAAGTCACCTACAGCGACAGACCAGGTAGCGAGATCGCTCGGCGGGTTGGTGTTAAGATTAGTGGCAGCGCCAAATGCGCCAGTACCATCTCCTAATGCGATCGAAACATTGCGATTAGATCCTGTGGTGGCAAAGACTAGGTCAAGGTTGCCATCTTTGTTAAAATCTCCAGTGGCAACTTTGCGGAGACTGTAGGTTATAGGAAAGTTAGTAGATGCGCCAAAACTATTCAAAACCTGTTCGTAATTCGCCAATACTTCGGTTTCAAACACCAACGACGTTTTAATCGATCCTGTGCTTGTTTCTAGTTTCCAGTCGCCACCTTTTGCTGCACTTCCGGTGAGGTTTTTGGAAGCAGCAACGTTTGTATTTGTGAGTTGGGAAATGCGTTGGATGAAGATGAGACCGTCTAGATCGATCGGGCGTTCATCAATAATGTCGCATTCATCAATAATGTCGCATTCATCAATAATGTCGCATTCATCAATAATGTCGCATTCATCAATAATGTCGGGGGGTTTAACCCCCGTCTCATAGCGAAAGTTCTCTGAAGATGACTGTAGATGGAATTGTTTATTGAGGTGATCTCCAGTCGGTTTCAACCGACTTTCGCTTTGAGACAGGGAATTAATTCCCTGGCGGATTTGCGGGTAAGCGCGAGAAACTAATAAAGAGGACTGTATATTGAATTGTTCATTGAGGTTATCCCCAGTCGGTTTCAACCGACTTTCGCTTTGAGACAGGGAATTAATTCCCTGGCGGATTTGCGGGTAAGCGCGAGGCCCCGATGCAACATTGCAACCATAAATTAAAATATCCGTACTGCTTGTAAAAGCATTCCGCCACTGCTGCAATTGCTGGGAATATGTTTCTAAATTATCTAAGGAAAATCTGGTTTTACCGAATTGCAGACTTCCGGGACTGCCGTGGGAGATAATGTGGATGCTGTCAATATTCGCCCGAAGAGCTAAAATATCAGTAATTTGGGCGATCGCATCCTCGTTCCCATCTAACACCACAACTTCCGTACCCGGTGTTACCCCAGCCACTAAACTGTGATAATTTGGTACGCTTGTGTCGATAAAGGCGATCGACTTTACAACAGGAATATTTAAATTCGGCATGATACACCTATTGGGAAATTCAAATCCGACAACAATTTATCAGTTTCGATATATTTAGTCGCAACAATTAATTTTGATTGTTAAACACACAGCATCTGCGTAAAAACTTGCAGGTTAAATATCCGTTGTAGTAACAATAGCAGCTTTATTCGAGGAGTTCTGTAAACTTTTATTTAAAAATAGCTGAGAAATCAAAATTTCGCTAAAGACAATATTCAGGAAATGAATCCGAAATTACTGTACCACAAAAATTTGCGAATCAGACCAAACTATCATATTAATCAAGGTACGTAGTTGGGCTTGAGCCTCCTTTAAGCGTATATATGAAGAGGGCTAAAGCCCAACAACGTACCAATCTCTGTCACGTCATGGAACGCAATTTGGCTATACTTAGAATCACGACTGCTAATCCTACGGCGGCGATCGCGTAATAAACATTAACATTAGCTACTAAGCTGTCATCATTGTCAATCGTAGTTGTGGCGATCGCAGTGGTAATATAAGAGCTAAAAGGTGCCACAGGATTTGACAGTGCAACCGCGATCGTTTCATTAGGTTCAAACTGTGTATCGCCCACCACATAAAGAGTCAGGCTTTTGGATACTTCACCCGCTGCAAAGTCGATCGTACCTGCGATCTCTGTTGCCCGATAAGTCGCCCCAAGATTATTGTAATTGCTGCTGTTGGTCGCACTACCGCCGATCGCATAATCTACAGAACTTGCCCAGGATGTAGCGCCTTTGCGAGTGATGGTAAAAGTAACAGGAGTAGTGCCAGCATTGCCTTCTGCCATTGCCACAGCGTTAGGAGTAATAGAATAGTCGATCGGATCGAGAAGAATAGTTACCTTCCTCACTCCCGAACCCAAACGATCCGATCGCCCGCTAATCACCCTGTTAAAGCTAGCATAGATGCTGGAGTTGACTGAGCCCGTCGCATCAGCTTGACTGGCAGTAGCATACAAGTACGGCGAGTTCAAGCTATTTTGCAGTCCTTTGTGGTTGTTCCATGCCAGCTTTTGGTTGCTAATTTCTAACTCGATACGGGAACCATTACTTACCAACTTAGGAACATTTCCCTGGATAATTTGAGCGCCCGGAGGTGTATTGTAGTCGTTACCAAAAACAGCCATATTCCCATTGGCAATCTGCATCTCAGCATCGTTGCTTTGAGTCCCACCATCCCCTCCATAGCCGTCATTCGATGCCGAATCACCAATATTTACCGTCCATCCTGATGATGTTTCACCATAGTCAACGATAAATTTAACAGTGGTGAAACCTTGAAAATTGATCTTTACTAACGTTTCTAACCAACTGTCGCCGTTGGCATCAATCGGAGGTTGGACAACAGTAATAAACTGGTTCTGCGTACCTGCGATCGCGCCTGTTTTTAAGTCAATTTCGCAAGGCACTGTCAGGTTTGATTTTACCATGATAGACCATATCGGAGTTGCAAATATCGAAAAAGTAGGTTTGATAGTATCGACAACTATAACAGAATACGGTTCAGTTAAGGTTTGTTTGTCATTGCGCCGCGGGAGAGCAATCGTTTTTCCCAGTGGACTGTCTTAACTGAACCGTATTGAACTATAACAAACTGAAATCCGCCGCATTAATCGCAGTGGCAGACACTCCTGTTAAAGAAGCAAAAACTTTTCCGGTAGCGGCAAAACTAATCTGAGTTAGGCCATTACTTTCAGTAATTGCCAATTGCGAGAAAGTCACTCCATTACCGAGGATCAACAAATCTTTGCCATCTTCAAAATCGGCAATGGTATCAGTACCGGAATTGCTGTCAAGCAGGAATTTATCTAATCCCTTACCTCCCGTCAAAGTATCACTTCCCAAACCGCCATTCAAGAAATCATCGCCCTTACCTCCGTAAAGATTATCATTACCATCGCCGCCATTCAAAATATCAGCACCCCGGCCAGCATATAAGACATCATCACCGCCCGAACCGAGCAAACTATCGAAGCCTTTGCCACCGAAAATAGTGTCATTTCCGGCAGCACCGTCGAGAGAATCGTTGCCCCTCATGCCCATCAATACATCATTGCTGCTGGTGCCGGTGAGGATATCATCGCCATTCGTACCGTTGATGGGATTCCCGGAATTACCTCCTAAATCCGCATCGCCGGTGACAACGGGAGTCGCAATTCCAGCAGGTGATGTGACAGCTTGAATTTGGGCATCTAAAGCAGCACCAGTATTCTCAGCAACGAGTTGGGAAATTGTCTTATTTCCCGTACCAATCGCTTTGAAGTCTTGAGTTGTTGCGCCCAAAGCTATTTGTTGGACGCGGGAAACTGATTCAGTAATTGATGTTGCTGTGCTAGAAACAGCGCTATCAATGCGTTGATTTGCGATCGCCATTACTGTCGCAGCTTGCGAGGTAATAGAGGTGACTTTTTGAATGTTGAAACTGGAGTCTATTTGCTGGATTTTCGCGGCTGCTTGCTGGATGATTGGCTCTAAAGCGGCTGCGTTGCTGAGGTTTAAAACTGGACTGGATTGAATTTGATTTGTAATTGAAATGACCACAGATTTGACAAGATCCTTAGTGGCTGCACTGGATGCACCGTCAATCAAAGCGACAGTTTGAGTGATGAAGTTTTGGACTTTCACCATTGCTGCTAAGACTTGGACACCCCCTGGCTGATTGTTGTTGGTAGCGTCTATTGGATCGAAGCTAGTCAGGTCAACATTGGCGGGAATTCCCAGGGCGGCTTTGATTAAAGATTGCGCTTCTTCCGGTGCAATTCCTTTGTCGATCAATTCGGCGATTAAGCTGGTTAGGGGGGTGACAACTGTGGAATCTGGCGGTGCGGTGATTGGTATTTCTAGGGGTAAACCGGTGGCGGTGTCAGTGCCTCCAGTGGCTACTAAATTGCCTTCTTCTGGGTCGATTTCTCCATTTTTGTCGGTATCGAAAGTCTCGAAGGGGATGTTGAGATTGAATTTACCGCCTGTATCGGTTGTGGTGGATGGTTCGTTGGTGTCTTTGATGCCATTTTTGTTGGCATCTAGGAATAGATTGGCACCGTCTATGTAACCGTCAATAACTACACCAGTCCGGACAGGGTTGTTGCGATCGTTATCTGCGATCGTCACAGTAGCAGTAGAGGGTTCACCTACATTATTGTAGGTTTCGGGAGTTCCCAAGCTAATAACAACTTTCTCATCACCTTCTACTCGGCTATCGTCTACAGGTTTAACGACGATTTTGACACTGCGTTGATTAGCTGGGATAGTTACATTTACTCTTTGTTCAAGATTAAAAAGAGTAGGCAAAGTTTCAGAGATAATCTTGAATTCTCGCCAAGAGAAATATTCGTAAGACCATTCGTAATCTGTGAAATTGACCGTTGTATTCTCGTCGAGTTTCAAGGGAACAAATAACTCTTTGTCGAGGCTGCCGGTGCGGGTAATGGTGAATTCTCCGGGATTACCTGGTGTTCCTGGGTAAGGAAGAGCTACTTCCGCCGCATTGGGATCTGTAGCAACGATCGAGACTTTTCCAGGGAAATCGGGGGCGACAAAACTTTTGACTTCGGAAAAGGGTGAACCCGCCCAAGCACCATCGATCGCCTGTACACTCCAGTTATAAGTCTTTCCAGGAATTAAGTAATCCGGCTTTAGCCCCCAACTGTACTCCCAGGCGTTTGACGACTTGCTCTTGGCTTGGTTGACATTTCCCAACTGCACCACTTGCCGAGTCCCGTTATCAAGAGACATTGGGCCAGCAATAATGTACTCTTTAATGGGAGGTTCATCACCACCTTTGGGATTGGGACGAGTCGTCCAAACTTGCAGGTTGTAGCTTAAACCCTGAGGTGGAGTTTGAGCGTCTATTGGGTTCCCCGATCCTCCGACTGACTGCCACTTTAAATTGACTCCATCTAAACTGACTCCATCATTGGAACTGTAGTCTACAGATAAGCCTTGAGGTGCAGAGGGGGGCGTGTTCGGCTTAGAGGTATTGTTGCGGTAGACTTTGACAAAAGTGTCATTGCTACCGGGTGAATTATCTTTTGTCGTGAGTGCAATATCTAGTCTGCCGTCCTTGTTGTAGTCTCCCCAAGAACTCGGGCTGGCAACATTATCAGGCAGCCCTGCATCCTTGAGGAGTTCAAAATTGCTGCCAGAATCATTTTTTGCGTAAACTTTGGCGACACTGGAACCCGAATTACCACCCAGTTCTGTCACAAGGATATCCAGCTTGCCATTGTTATCGTAGTCTCCCCAAGCACCGCGACTACCACCATACCCAAATGGGTAATAAGCTTCCAGAAAGCTAGTAGTATCTCCATTACTATTGTTTCCTAGCAATCTGGTACGGCCGTAGTTCGATTCATTTGGACGCGACGATCCACCTGTCAGCAAGATATCTATTTTGCCATCGCTGTTGGAGTCTCCCCATGCACCGTAAATAATAGGTTCGTTAGGGTTTTGACTTTGCGGCAGTGGCTTTTCGGTAAAGCCATTGCCAGTGTTCCGATACAATTTTGCGATGTATTCTGAACCGGTGTCCCCTGTCAGCAAGATATCCTTGTTGCCATCATTGTCGTAGTCTCCCCAGGCCGCATTGCCTTTAACACCGGGCAACTTAGCCCCAGTCTCCTCCTCAAAGTTTCTGCCCTCGTTGCGAAATACTTTGGCGATGTAGCCGCCTGCACCCGTGTCGCCGGTGAGTACGAGATCCGGTGTGCCATCGTTGTTGTAGTCTCCCCAAGCTGCGGAACCGTTGAAAATACCAGGCAGCTTTACATTTCTGTCTAGACTAAATTTATCGAGGTTCGGTGGCTCGGTTGGGAAAGGAGGCGGGAAATTATCAATCCTTGGGTTCAGGTACAGTCTGGTGATGGGGGTGTAGGGTTTAGCGGGGATGGAGGGTTCAGGGGGGATCGAGAAAGGGTCTGGTGGAGGAGTATCAATTACGCCTGTGAGCAAGATATCGAGATCGCCATCATTGTCCCTGTCTCCCCACGTAGCAGAAGGCTTGGAAGTGTACTCCTTCCCATTTTCATTAAGGATACCTCCGTAAACGGTAGGCAGGCCTATATCAACTGCTGTAAAGCTACCGCTGTCGTTTGGTGTAAAGCTACCGCTGTCGTTGTCGTTTCTGTAAACTTTCGGAGTGTATGCCGATCGGGGAAAAGACTGATAATAGTTGTTTGGTGCACTACCTCCTTCCATGACCAAGAGATCCAAATCGCCATCATTGTCGAAGTCTCCCCACGCATTAGGGCCGACATAACCAGGTATCGTTCGATCGAGTTTGTTGGTGAAAACTTTGTCGTTATCCTCGATCGCCACTGACACCCCTGCAATCCCAATTCCGTTATACTTAGCATCCGTGCTAGCCACGGTGTGAGCAATGCTGCCACTGTGCGCGCCTTCAAGAACCTCATCGTCAGTTGCAATAACTTTGACTGTTTTGGCAACATTCCAGTTACTGCTGTCAAAGGTAATCGCAGAAATCGGATTAATCTGATTGCCAGTATTGAAGCTGAGATTAACAGGTGCAGATGGCTGGCTGTTGAGCTTGACTGTATAACTGCCCGTCGCGCCGCCTTCTGTAGCAGTTGTACTCGTCGGAGAAATGCTGACACCTGCTGTTTCGTTGTCGGTAATCGCTACATTTACATCCTGAACCGCCTTGCCGCTATACTGAGTGTCGGTACTGGTAACAGTGTGAGTAATTGTGCCACTGTGCGCGCCTTCGGCAACCGTATCGTCAACAGCCGAAACCGTGACTGTTTTGGCAACATTCCAGTTAGTGCTGTCAAAGGTAATCGCAGAAATCGCATTAATCTGACCGCTAGTGTTGAATTTGAGGTTAACAGGTGCATTTGGTTTGCTGTTGAGCTTGACTGTATAACTGCCCGTCGCACCGCCTTCTGTCGCAGTTGTACTCGTCGGAGAAATGTTGACACCTGCTGTTTCGTTGTCGGTAATCGCTACATTTACATCCTGAACAGGCGTGCCGCTATACTGAGTGTCTGAACTGGTAACAGTGTGAGTAATTGTGCCACTGTGCGCGCCTTCGGCTGTGGTATCGTCGGTAGCGGTGACAGTGATTGCTTTGCCAACATTCCAGCTAGTGCTGTCAAAGGTAATCGCAGAAATCGCATTAATCTGACTGCCAGTATTGAAGCTGAGGTTAACAGGTGCATTCGGTTCGCTGTTGAGCTTGACTGTATAACTGCCCGTCGCGCCGCCTTCTGTCGCAGTCGTACTCGTCGGAGAAATGCTGACAGTTGCTGTTTCGTTGTCGGTAATAACTACATTTACATCCTGAACCGGCTTGCCACTATACTTGGTGTCGGCGCTGGTGACAGTGTGAGAAATAGTGCCACCGTGGGTGCCTTCAGCCTTGGTATCGTTGGTAGCGGTGACAGTGACTGTTTGGCCAACTTTCCAATTCGTGCTGTCAAGGATAATCGGCGAAATCGCATTTATTTGACTTCCGGCAGTAAAGTTGATGGTGACGGGTGCCGTCGGCTGCGATTTGAGTTTAACTGTATAACTGCCCGTCGCACCGCCTTCTGTGGCAGTTGTGCTGGTAGGTGCAATGCTGACGCCTTCTGTATCGTTGTCTGCGATCGTGGCTGTGACAGGAGAAATCGTCAAGCCGTTATAATTGGTATCGGTACTGACAGCAGTATGATTAATCGTACCGCTGTGGGTTCCTTCGGCTAGAGAATCGTCGATCGCACTAACGCTGACAGTTTGAGCAACATTCCAATTAGCGGGCGTGAAAGTTAGAGATGCGATCGAATTTATTTGACTGCCCGAATCAAAGTTAATCGTGACAGGTGCAGTAGGTGCAGTAGTCAGAACTAATTTATAAGTGTCTGTGGCAGCGCCTTCGCCAATATCCGTGCTGCCTGTTGATTGGATAATTGAAACGCCGGGACTGTCATTGTCGGTAATCGAAACCGTAACGCTGGGAATTGTCAAGCTGCTGTAATTGGTATCGGTAGTCGCAGCCGTGTGAGTAATTGTGCCGCTGTGCGTTTTTTCGGCTAGAGAGTCGTCGGTAGCAGTAACGGTGACAGTTTGAGCAACATTCCAGTTAGTGCTGTCAAATATAATCGGCAGCGAAATCGCATTTATTTGACTGCCAGTATTGAAGCTGACGCTGACAGGTGCAGAGGGTTGCGATGTTAGCTTGACAGTATAACTGCCAGTTGCACCGCCAGGGCCTTCTGTAGCAGTTGTACTGGTAGGTGCAATTTTGAAGCTGGCCGTGTCATCGTTGTTGATAGTTATTGTCGAAGTTGCAGTAGTAATTGCAGGTGTTAGCCCCGGTGCAACTGGATTTGACAGCGTAACCGCAATAGTTTCGTCGCTTTCTACTACTCCGTCGCCTATTACATTGAGAGTAATAGTTTTCGATGTTTCATTGGCAGCAAAATTAATCGTGCCAGTAGCAGCAGTTGCCCCAGAAGTGCCGCCGATGCTGTTGTAATCGCTGACATTGGTAGCAGTTCCTCCAATGGTATAGTTGACGCTACTTGCTACAGCAGTGCTGCCACTGCGAGTAACGGTAAAAGTTAGAGGAGTTGTGCCGCTATTGCCTTCGGGAATGCTGGCAGTATCGGCAGCGACGGCGTAGGAAATTTGACCGTTGGCAGCGATAGTTAGTGTTGTTTGTTTGGTTGTACCCCCAACGCCTCCGGTAATTGTGCCAAAGTTGAGAATTGCGGTTTCGGCGTTTTCAGGGAGATTGTCGGGTTTGATAGTAACTGCCACATTCTTGGTGAGTGCGGCACCTGTTGCACCTGCGGGGAATGTAATCGAGGTAGGGGCAATAGTGTAGTCAGAATTTTGGGTGGCACTGCTGCTGGGGTCGATCGCAATTGGTACAATGACATCGGTCAAGGGAGTGCCACCGCTGAGGGTGAGAGGAACATTAACTACTGTGTCTGTTGTTCCTTCTGTACCGCTGTAAGTTGCCGCACCAAAATTAACTGTATTGGGTGTATTCAACAGAATTGAAACGTTATTGTCATTGAAGCTCGTTGCAGCAATGTCCAGCCTTTGATCTCCATCAATATCTTTCACCACAACACTTTGATAAGAATTAGCAGAAGAACTCAGCGGAAAGTCGGTGGGATTGCTAAATTCACCATTGCCTTTTCCAATCAGAACTGACACGCCGTAAGTACCGTTTGGCACGGCCAAATCTGACTTGCCATCGCCATCGATATCTCCAGCAGCCAGGAAATTTGCACTCACTCCTAAATTGGGAGCAGCGGTAAAAGTTCCAGGGCTTTTTTGTAACAGAATTGAGATATTGTTAGAGGGATTATAACCTACGGCTAAATCATCTCTATTGTCCGCATCAAATTTCCCTACAGCGATCGAATTCGGCCCGGTTCCCACTGGAATAGTTGGGCCATTTGTAAAGACTCCACTATCATTTGCTAACAGAATTGAAACTGTGTTATCGGTACGGTTTGTTGAAGCTAAGTCGTCTTTCTTGCCATCGCCATCAAAGTCGCCCACGGTGATGGAAGTTGGCTGTTTTCCTACCGCATAACTGAGTGGTGAGCTAAAAGTCCCGTCGAGATTTTGCAACAGAATTGAGACAGCGCTAGTATTGGGGACGGTGGTAGCCCGATTGCTTGCCACAGCGATATCTGGTCTTTTGTCATTATTAAAATCTGCCGCAACAATATAATTAGCCGCAATCCGCGTGTCGAAAGATAGATTGACGGGAGTACCCAAGCCACTCTTACTTCCCAAAAATATTGATAGAGAACCAGCACCATTATCTGCAACCAAGTCGTCAAAGCCATCTATATTAAAGTCGGCGATAGCGAAGGCATTTGGCCCCTTTCCCAACGGAGTAGCGGTGCCAAAGCTACCCGGACTATTTGCTAATAAAATTGATGTCCCAGGATTGCTGCCGTTGATGGGAGCGTTAGCGTTTGTTACGGCTAAGTCCTTTATTTTGTCGCCGTTAAAATCTCCGACATCGACGAAGACAGGATATGGGCCTGCGCCAAAATTAGTTGCGGTACTGAAGCTATTCAAAACGTGTTCGTAATTTGCCAATACTTCTGGTACAAATACTAGCGGTGTTTTAATTTCTCCAGTTGTTACTTCTAATTCCCAGTCGCCACCTTTTGCTACACTTCCGGTGAGGTTTTGGGAAGCTGCAACCGACGCCCCGGTTAACTCACTCAAGCGTTTGACAAATGCTTTACCTGTCTCGCCTGCTGCTATTTCACACCCGTACAACAGAATATTCGATCGATTTTTGCCCAGTGGCGAAAACCACTGCTGTAGAGAATGCCGATCGCCCTCTAGATCGTCTAAACTCAAACTACCATTACCCAGTTGCAAGCTACCGGGAGCACCGTGAGAAACGATATGAATGCTGTCTATATTCGCCCGAAGAGCTAAAATATCAGTAATTTTGGCGATCGCATCTTCGTTCCCATCTAACACCACAACTTCCGTACCCGGTGTTACCCCAGCCACCAAACTTTGATAATTTGGTACTTGAGTGTCGATAAAGGCGATCGACTTTACTGAAACTGGAGCATTTAAATTCGACATAATACACCTATTTGGGGTAAAAAAAAGACAATAACTCCCCAATTTCGTGACTGGCGTCCGAAACTATATATCAATTTTGATTTACACAGACACAGCAGTTCTGCGTAAAAATTCGGTTATTTCTGATCTGTTGTAGCTACAATAACAGTTTTTTTGGCAGAGCTATATAAAGTTTTCTTTAAAAAGAGCTTGTTAATTAAAGTACCGATAAAGAGCAAAAAATACTTAAGTACAATTACTGCGATGAATGCAAGCAGCATATACCACAAACATTTTTAAAATGTAAGTGCATTGTACTGAGAACTCAAACATGACAATTAATACATAATTCAGCTTATAATGTTAGGTGCAATAAAAAAAACAGGTTCGTAGTGAGGACTTCAGTCCGCATCCATTCCCAGAACTCGCATTCCTCACTACCAACCAACCTGATTACCGCAAACCCGAATCAATCTCCGCCAAAATCCCCTCAGCATCCCTGCACAAAGCATCGTGACAGCAACCGTTACTCGCCAACAACCCCCCCCACTGACTGACATCTCCCCGGTTATACTCCAAAGCAGAACCATCAAAACGAGTAAATCGCCCGCCCGCTTCCGTCAAAATCAATTCCGGCGCCGCCAAATCCCAATCCTTCGGCGCCGACTTCCCGGAAAGGGCAATATAAACATCAGCTTTTTGTTCCACAATCGTCGCAATCTTGCAGCCGATGCTACCCACAGCCAGTTGATTTTGGCAGGGAAATTTGTGCAATAGTCGATTTAGGCGATCGTCCCTATGACTGCGACTGGTTACTATAGATAAATCTGCCACTATATTGCGCGCAGAAACCTGCAACTTCACCGCAGAACCCCCGCGAATTTCCCCAAAAGCACCAGCATCGCGGATGGCATAATAAATCTTTTGCTTTTCTGGCCAAGCCACAACCGCTAATATTGGTCTTCCCTCAAAAGCTAAAGCAATATGAACGGCAAATTCACCAGTCTTGTCAATAAAATCGCGCGTTCCATCCAAAGGGTCAATAATCCAAACCCAACATTGAGGTAAAGGAACTTTGCCACAACTTTCTAAATAAGATTTGTAAGTTTCTTCGCTGAGGTAGCCAAATTCTGCATTCCCTAAAACCGACTGCAATTCATCGAGAATATAAGAATTGACAGCGACATCAGCAGCGGTAACTGGGCCGTCTTTTTGTTCTTGAATGTCCAGGTTGGGAGTATTGGCATCAGGGCGATAATAGGATTGTAAAATATCTGTGGCACCCCAAGCGGCGGCCTGGGCAATTTCGCTTAATTGTTCGAGATTTTTCATGTTTGATTGATTTAAGTAGGGTGCCTCAGATTAGAACTCTTGCAAAAGTCAAATTTACCCCCGCAAGTCCCCCCTCCCGGGGGGGGAAACAAGAATAATCTTACCCCCTCCCCTTACCAAGGGGAGGGTTGGGGTGGGGTGCTTTGTATTTTTGCAAGAGCTCTATTGCATCTACTTGATGATAATCGAAAAAACCCCGACTGACGAACCCTACGACTTAGTCTAAACTCCAGTTATATTTGGGTACTAGGTAACAAAAACTACATTTACTAAATGTAGCACTATTTTATGAAACTAGGATAAGGACAATAAATCTCAGGAGTGGCTAGAAATTGTGTCACCATCTGTACTTGTTTAAGCACCGGGGAAGCCAAACTCAAATCAACAGCAACCGGGCCGCACGGAACTACGATATTATTTTCGTAGGCGTAGATAATTCCAAAATAAGATCGCACACCTAAATTTTTAGACACAGCTACTTGAGCTGCAATTGGATAGCCATTGTGAGTCGCAACTTTGATACCATACAAATAATTCTTGCTTTCTTGCACAGAAAAGCCAAAACCTTTCAAAATAGCAGCAGCAGAAGTTGCCGTTGGATCTTGGGAAAATGAAAGCGATCCGAAAGAGTTGGTAAATCCCGTTGTTTCGTAATATTGCGCGGTTTGGTGTTTGTTCAAATAGCTAATATATTGTGTGGCTTCACTTTCTTTAGCTTTGTTGATTAACCTGAAGAAGGTAGGGAGAGCGATCGCAGATAAAATCCCAATAATAAAAATGACAACCAGCAACTCAATTAAAGTGAACCCGCTGGCAGAAATATCGCGCGGGCAATTTCCCGGGAGAGAGCGACGCTTCCCAACATTTTTTACGCCCCCCAACCCCCCCTTACTAAGGGGAATACTGTACTTCATAAACCTGGAATCTGCTAGATAATTAACCACAACCAACATCCCCCTGTTTTCAGGCAACTAAAATCACCATACAACTCAATTAGTAGAATCTGAAAGTCTTTCCCAATTTTGGGGAATTTCTGCTAAATTCTGCCATATCGCAGGCAGCCAACTCGCATAGGGACAGCCTTCAATATTTTGCAAATGATTTCGTGCTTGCCGCAACGACACGTATAAAGAATTACCACTAGCATAATACCTCAAAAAGGATTTTAAAAACTCTTGGGCGGCGCGATCTGGCACGGGTTCGCGCATCACGATCATTTGAGGTAAATACAAATCAGCTAGCTGTCTCGCAAGTCCCAAACCGTCGCAAGAGTTGAATATTGCTAGTTGCAAATTGCGGGATATCGCCCCCGAAAAAACCTCTTTTAACTCTTCAATTGTCAGTTGTTCTTGCGAATTGATATGAATAAAACCCTTGCTGCTATCAGCTTCGCTGTAGCTGTGCCCCGAAAAACAAAGAATGTCCCAACCTCGTGCATCTCCAAGATAGCGATCGAACTCTTCCCTACTTGGCTGTTCCAAAAAGTCCACCTGAGCTGGTAAACTTTTCAAAGTTTCCTTATCTGCATTCAGATCGAGCCCCGTACTGTCCCCAAAAATAGCTAAAATTCTCAACTGAGTGCGATCGCGATTTTTGACAATTCTGTCATTATTCGGCCCGCTAAAAGCAATTTCAGCTTTTCGATACTCTGCCAAAAAATCCCAACAATTCCACGGCAATCTCCACAACAAGTCATCTTCAGTTTGGATTGCAATTCGCACTTCGTCTTTTGGGTCGAAGTTTTGACGCAATATACGCTCGATCTCGTGAAATGATGCGGATTTCAGCCAAGTATTTAAGCTACTCTCTAACTGTTCGGCTGAGGTTTTTAAGTCTTTAACAGAAAAATTTGTAGTTTGATTTTTGTTAATTTTAATTCGGTAAAAATTTGGAGTGTCGGTTTTGGAAGACAGCGGATGCCTGGTAAAAAAAGCAGGCATTAATTTGCAACACTTGCGAGAATAATTTACCAAGCCTTGCCACCGTATTGCATCAACTTTAAATCTGCTGTAATACGATTTCTTCGCGATGGTGGAACACTCTTTTACCCCCCCTAACCCCCCCTTGCTAAGGGGGGGGACAAGAGTATTGCTGCATTCTTTTTTTAAATTGGTATGACTGTGCACTTCTGCCATGCTGGGAGAAGTATCAATATCTTGTTTAGCATGGGAATATCCCCTGTTTGTTTGAGAAGTAACTCTAGATTTATACTGTGTTTGCCACTGGCGGTAAAGAGCTAAAATTTCTTTGGGTGGCGGCAACTGTTTCTTAAAGTTGATAGGTAAATAATATCCGTCATCCGACCAAATATTAACTCTAACTGTTAAATATCGATCTTCCGGGGCTTTTTCTATAGTGATAACAACAAGTCGATCGGGTTTTTTAGCCGTTAGTTGTTGGATGAGTGCTAGGTTGTTAATTTGTTCCTGTTTGATGCGTTCGATTTGCAGGGATTGACTGTTTAAATCTGCTTGATATCTGGCATCTAAAGCTGCTAATTTTTCATCATAAGCTTGCTTGAAATCCTGATGAATTCTAGCTTTATCGGCAGTTGCGGGAACGCTAACTTTGACGAGAACTACGCCATCGCCTTTATTTTCTATTGCTTGAATTTGCAATGGGGTGCCTTCATTTTGCACTTGCACCTGTCTGAAAGATTCATTGAAAGCTGTGGCATCGAGGCCTCGACGAAATATTAAGTCAACTGTATTTGTTACTTCTTGAAAAAAATTAGTAAATTCACCCGGTGCAAATTCTCCGTTGTGGGGGCGGCGTTCTCGATCGTCCGTTTCAGGTTTGGCATCTTCTAACAAGTAAATCCACCGACTGTCTGCCCATTCTAAGTTTGTGGTACTGTCAATATTCCAGCTTCCCAAACCGCAAACTCCTGTCATTTGAGCGTTACTAAAATCGGCACTAATCGCTTGAACTTGAGTTAAATTTGCTTGTTCTAAATTAGCAGCTTGGAAGGTAGCGTCGGTGAGATCGGCATTTCTGAGATTGATACCAAAAAGGTCGGCATCGCTTAAATTTGCTCCCCTAAGATTGGCTTGTTCGTAGGATTTTTCTCTACCGTTTCTGCTGACTAATAAGTCTCGAACTGCTGGGTTGTTTAAGATGGTTTCGCCCGGTATTGCCCAGTCAAGCATCAAGCTTTTGTGCCACAGGGTGCGGGTGATATTGCTTTGCGTGAAATCGGTGTTTTTCAGGGTAGCGTGACTGAAATTGGCGTTAGTTAAATTGGCACGGCGAAAACTGGTGCCGCCGACTCCTGCAATAACAACTGCTAATTGGCGAATTAAGGCGTATTTATCGTCTTCTGCTAACACTCTGCTAGCGACATAAATTCCCAATCCAACCCAGGCTAAAGCTAAAATGACAGCCGCAGCGATGATGGCAATAACTAAAGGCGGATCTGCAAAAGGTTCGGCACACCGATTGAAAAAATCACTGCATTGATTGTTTATATTGTCAACCATTCCTGCTTTAATTAAAAGCTTCACTTTTAAATATCTAGTTGCATTTATAATAGTAAAAAATGTAGCAATCCCGCCTGCAGCTACTGCCTCAAATATAACTAAACGTGCCAATTTTTTTTCTCCCACTACCGCAGCTAAAGCAATAGCTAAAGACAAAGCTATTACTACAGTCATGCTTCCAAACGCGATCGTAATTAAATTCACAATTAAAGATGGGATAGAATTGTTAATTTCACCATTAAAAGCCGCAATTACCCAACCAAGTCTAAAATTTCTCATCCAAGATAATATCGGGTGTTTGTCACTTGATATGCCGCCTAAAATACTAATTAAAGCTACCGATACAACAGCAGTAACAGTTAAATATCCCAAAGCTTTTTGGATGTCTTGACGAACGATCGCAACTGACAAATATGCCATTACTAAAAACAGGACAATCGCATTTGGAATAAAAATGGATTCCCGGTTATATTGAGGTATCAGAGAAGAGTCTATAATCTCCGGAGCAAATGTAGACGCAGCCCCCCCAATCCCTGACAAGGCTGCTGCAATTATTACTATTACCAATACTCGACGAGGTGCTAATCCTGCGGTGGCTTTGTTGAAGTTAGCACCCGCAAGATTTGCTCTTGTAAAATCTGCACCTCGAATATCTGCACCGGAAAAATCTGTATTGATGAGGTTTTGATTTTTGAACGATCGTCCTTGAAGATTTTGGCCTCTGAAGTCTTGCAGCATGATTTTTAGAGAACAGTTAATTAATAGTTCAATCGTTACGAATCTGGCAAAAGAAACCGGGTTATTATGCCTACCCCGGCGGGGATTTGTAGGGGTAGTACCCCCGTGCCTACCCCGGTGGGGATTTTGTAGGGGTAGTGCCCCCGTGCCTACCCCTCCACCTTCAGGCCTTCGGGCCGGCACGGGGGCACGGCCCCTACGTTGATTTTAAAAACAAAACTTTTCTGTTACACTTGCTGCTCCTAAAGCAACAGTAACGTTAAAGCATTCTCCCGATTCAACGCTGTCGATTTTTAACTGGATGAAGTTATCTGCATCCCTGGCTTCTGCGTCAATTAAAACGGTTTCTGCCGATTCATCTTGCACCATCAATCTAACTCCTTTTGGTAAATAAACTGAATCGCCGATCGGGTGTACTTGTAGCGTAACTTCTACTTCAGAATCCGATTTTGGTGGTAACGTAACTATCAACGCTACCGCAGCACCTGCAAGTTCCATTCCTAAGTCAATTTGCTGGCCGCGGACGATCGGAACTACATTTTTGAAGCGGATCAGTTCAACTTTTTGCGGATTAAACAACTGTTCGACAGTCAGCCAAGTCTCCTCAAAAATCCCCTCAAACCATTGTTTTAAGTTAATGAATTGCGGGCGATCGCTCTTAGTATTTGCAGTTGCTGTTTGTCTTCGATCGTTCAAGTATTCGAGAAAGTTATCAAATTTTATCAGATTTGTCAAGGGGATTTCTGCGGCGGCTGTTTGAGTAAATCCTAATAGCGTTGCTGCTTGTAATGATTGATTCAACTGTACGGCAACGTAACAAATGCGATCGTCCCAAACATCGAAGGGAATGTGACAATTTCGAGTATCTGGCAAGACGGGGCGGCATTCGATTTTGCCAATACCGACAACATCTAAATCGGCGACATCCAGAAATTTCAGCATCACTGAATCGCGACTGTCGCTGTGTTCCCAATTCGTTTCAAAACCCATTAAGCGCAGATAATAATCTACTGCATATACTGCTAGGGTATTGAGATAAGCTTGCTTGAATTTTTTCGGGCCGGACAGTTGCGCGTATTGTTGGGCGATGTCGTGGGCCGCAAAGGATAGCGGGATTGTGAAAATTATGGGTTCGATCGTTTTACTCATCATTTTTGATTCTACCTGCTTGCTTAAGTATTACTGCAATTTATTACGAATGTAATCCCTGAATTTACGCAAATTATTGTTATAAAAGCTGTTAATAGTTGAAATCCGTCGCACACCAAGTCTTTGAGCAATGCTATCCCATTTCTCATCATCTAATATATTGGCTTTAGCGATATCTTGCCAAGTGATATCCTGGCGATTTCTCACTGAAACACTTCTAAAAACACCGTCCGGATCTTCTTGGATTAATTCACGGAGCATTTCATGCGTTTCATTCGATCGCATTTCTTGTGGAATGTTTTCTATGTCTAGGTCATCGAGGGAAGGAATTTCGAGTTTTCTTTGATTCATATATTTTTCAGAGGCATCAGAAAATCGCCGCTTTATTAACCAATTAACCCAACCCATCAAAGGTCTTTCTGGATCGTAAATGTCAATCTTTTCACGAATATACTCAAATGTTTTTAGGAGTGCTTCGCTATAAATGTCTTCATAAGCATCAGGCTTCCATGAACCCCTTTGGGGATGACCCAGTTGTCCCGATCGCCAAATTGCGTCCATCAATGCGGTTAATGCTATCTGTCGCTGAAGGCTACCGACTGGGTAGCTTTGAGCTTTAACAGCTAGCTGTTTTAGTTCATCATCCATCTCAATCTCCTCACTTCTGGGGCATTTTTGTACGCTTTGGTGGAACTCCTATTTAGATTTCGGGTACAGCCGCCAGTTTTTACGCATTTTGAGAATATTGTTACAAAGCTTTACATTTGAGGGCGTAGGGCAGTCAGAAACGGGGTTTTTTTAGGAAAATTCTTTGTAACTGAGATATTGCACCTTTTTCAAGAAGCTGTAGGGGCGGGTTCACTAACAGCCTTAAAACTTGCAGACAAGTTAAATAAACCCGCCCTCCCCCACGAATAACCCCCAAATACTTAGGGAGTAAGAGTTTTATATATCCCTTTGTGACAGTCATAAATTTTTTACCCCACCCCAACCCTCCCCTTGCTAAGGGGAGGGAGTAAGAGTTTTACATATGATTTACAATTATTTAACTCACCATCAATCACTTCCTTAATAATTCTTGCCAAGTCTTGGGAGACTCAGCTTGATTTTGACAAATAACAGGCAACCAACTAGCACCTGGAATTTTTTCATCCCAACTTTTTTTCAATCTTTCTCGTGCTTTCCGCACGGAAGTATAAAAAGAATTGCCGCCAGCAAAGGCTTGTAGAAAAACTTTTAAAAACTCCTGGGCGATCGCATCCGGCACCGGTTCTCGCATTACAATAATTTGAGGGATGTCTAAATCTGCTAATTGTTTTCCTAATCCCAAACCATCGCAAGAGTTGAAAATTGCTATTTCTAAACCGCGTTCGATCGCTATTTTCAAAGAATGTTTGAGCTGTTCTACAGTTAATTTATCTGTTTCATTGATATAAATCACCCCCGTAGTGCCATCAACTGCGCTCTGACTGTGACCGGAAAAGCACAAGATATCCCAGCCTGTTTCATCGGCTAGATACTTCTCAAGTTCCCGGTAAGTTGGTTTTACCAAAAATACTGTTTCTGCTTCTGATAAATTCTCCAAAACTTGCGTGTCTGCATCGATATTAATTCCCGTACTGTCACCCAGAATTGCCAAGATTCTTACTTTATTTCTGGACGGGAACGATTTTTTGACTCTATTACATTCTCTGCGGCTTAAAGCAACTTCTGCTTGAGAATAGTTCTTAAAAAACTCCCACCGATGCCAGGGAAGTTTTCGCAGCAAGTTATCTTCTGTTTGTACGATAATTCGCAATTCACCATCATATTTTAAGTTGTCGTGCAATGCCTGTTCTACTTGAGAAAAATCGGGCGATCGCAACCAATCTTGCACGTCATTTTCTACTTCTGTCGCTAGGTTTTTTAGCTCTTGTTTGGAAAAGTTAGTGATTTGAGCTTTATTGATTTTAATGCGACTGTTTTGGTTTATGATTTGACTTTTATACATTTCTTGCCACTGTTGATAGCGCTGCGTAAGTTCTGGTTTAGGTGGCAAATTGCTTGTTAAAATTATTGGGTAACGATGGCGATCGCACCAAATTTGAGAAGTTACTTTAAATCCTTGTTCCAAATCGCCTCGATCGAATCTTAAGAGAACGACTTGTTCGGATAAAGGTCTGACCATTTCCTCCATTACTGACATCAAATATTGACGCTGTTCTGCGGAGTTTTGCAGGGCGGGTGTTTCTACTCCCATTAGTTGGAGCATTTCTTCATAGAAAAGGTTGAAGTCTTGGTGAATTTTTGCTTTGTCGGCGTCAGGAGGTACGCTAACTTTGACGACTATTCCATTGCCTTTGTTTTCAATACTCTGAATTTTTAGTTCTATATCTTGATTTTCTACTTGCACTTGATGCAAAGATTTGGCGAAGGCTTTCCAGTCAACACCGCGATCGAAGATTAAGTCAACCGTGTTAACAACTTCTTGAAAAAAACTGGTAAATTCTCCGGGTTTATATTCGCCGCTGCTGGGACGGCGTTCGCGATCGTCGGTTCTCGGTTTCGGTTCTTCTAGTAAATAAACCCACTTACAATCAACCCATTCTAGTTTAGTAGTGCTGTCAATATTCCAAGTTCCCAAACCGCAAACTCCTGTCATTTTGGCACTGCTAAAATCGGTGCCGATCGCCTGAACTTGAGTTAAAATTGCATATTCTAAATTAGCAGCTTCTAAAGTCGCTTGACTGAGGTCTGCTGTTTGCATTTTGGCATAATTGAGGTGTGCGCCCATCAAGTTTGCTCCTCTCAAATCCATGCCTTGATAGGATTTTCGATATCCGTTGCCGGTGACAAGCAAATCTCGCACTGCTGGATTAATTAATATTGTTTCATCTACTCTCGCCCATTCGATCGACTTAGCGTGACGCCACAGCGTGCGGTAGATTGTCGCAAATCTAAAATCGGTGTTTTTGAGGATAGCTTCAGTGAAGTTAGTATTGGCTAATTTAGCGCCGCGAAAACTGGTGCCGCCGATTCCTCCAATAATAACTGCTAATTGGCGAATTAAGGCGTATTTATCGTCTTCTGCTAACACTCTTCTGGCGACATAAATTCCCAATCCAACCCAAGCTAAAGCTAAAATGACAGTCGCAGTGATAATGGCAATCACTAAAGGCGGATCGGCGAATTTGTAACACCAATCGGCGACAAAATCATTAAAATCACTTCTACTGCATTGATTGTTTGTATTAACTATTCCTGCTTTAACTAAAAGCTGCTCTTTTAAAGACCTAGTTGAATTTCTGATAGTAAAAAATGTAGCAAGCCCGCTTGTAGCTACTGCCTCAACTATAACTAAACCTGCCAATTTGTTTCCTCCCACTACCTTAGCTAAAGCAATGGCTAAAGACAAAGGTATTACTACAGTCATGATTCCGGCAGTAGTCTGAAATAAATCTGTAATTAAATAGGGAATAGAATTACCCTCTGCCTTGAATTTACCATTGAAAGCATCCATTACCCAACCAACTCTAAAATTTCTCATCCAAGATAATATCGGATGCCCGTCATCGGATATGCCACCTAAAACACTAATTAAAGCTATCAATACAGCAACTGCAATAGCTGAATATCCCAAAGCTTTTAAGATGCCTTGACGAACGATCGCAACCCATAAAAATGCCATTACTAAAAACAGGATGATAATGAATTCCCGGTTGTATATCGATATCAAAGACGAGCCTACAATCTCCGCAGTAAATACAGAGGCAGCCCCTCCAATTCCTGACAGTGAAGCTGCAATTATTACTACTATTAATACCCTGCGAGGTGTTAATCCGGCTGTGGCATTTTTGAAGCTAGCACCCGCAAGATTTGCATTGGTAAA
The DNA here is from genome assembly GCF_020883145.1 of Microcoleus sp. CAWBG27. Lineage (NCBI taxonomy): Bacteria > Bacillati > Cyanobacteriota > Cyanophyceae > Oscillatoriales > Microcoleaceae > Microcoleus > Microcoleus sp. CAWBG27. The sequence continues at coordinate 161,217 of NZ_JAHREU010000005.1, read as the reverse complement.
GTCTGCACCTCGAATATCTGCACCGGAAAAATCTGTATTAGTTAAATCCCGGCCTTTGAAAGAACGGCCTTGGAGATTTTGATTGCGAAAGTTTTGCAAGATTAGTGATGACATAGTTGATAGTTGGTAGGGGCGGTGCCCCGTGCCCGCCCAGATAGTTGGTAGGGGCGGTGCCCCCGTGCCCGCCCGAAGCGTCTGAAATGACCAAAAAATGGTCGGTGGGGGGGGTAGGCATGGGGGCACTACCCCTACAGAATCCTCGTTTTTTGGAGAATGAAACCGCCCTGCCGGTTAGGGGCGATCGAGAGACTATTACACTAGAAAAGATTGCGTCACGCTTGCTTCTCCCAATGCTACAGTAATGCTGAACAATTCTCTTAATTCAGAACTAAATTCAAACTTAATCAAGTTGTCAGCTTCTCTCGATTCAGCCTCCAAAAGCACCTCTTCTGACTCATCCACCAATATCATTTTCAAGCCTGGAGGTAAATAAGTTTGATTTCCCATCGGATACACTTGCACCCGAATATCTACTTCTGAATTTGCTTCTGGTGGGAGCGTCACTACCAGTGCTACTGAGGCTTCTGCTAGCTGGATTCCCAAGTCTATTTTCTGACCGCGCTCGATCGATACTGTGCTGTTGTTTCTAAAATTAAGCTGCAATTGTTCGGGATTTAACAGCTCGTTCATTACTTGCCATCCTGCATCGAAAACATCCTCAAACCAATTCGTTAATTTTACTGGTTTCAGTTGTTGAATGCGATTCATGTAGGTCAGCAAATCTTCGATCGCACTCATTTCATTCAAAGCTACTTCTTTAGCTGCTGTTTTGGTAAAACCTAACAGCCTTGCTTGCTTCAATGATTCCTCTAAATGTACCGCTACATAACCAATTCTGTCTCCCCAAGCATCGTAGGGAATGTGACAAATTTCTGTATCGGATAAGACGGGACGGCATTCTATTTTTCCTACCTGTTTAACGTCTAAATCTGCTACATCCATAAATTTCAGCATTAACGGATTGCGGCTGTCGCTCACCGGCCAATCCGTCTCGAATCCCATGCACCGCAGATAATAATCTAGCGCGTACACTGCGAGAGTATTGAGATAAACTTGTTTGAAGTTTTTCTGGTTAGATTGCTTGCCGCACTGTTCGGCAATTTCGTGCGCTTCAAAAGATAGCGGCACTGTGAAAGTTATCGGTTCGATCGTTTTACTCATCATTATTTTCAGCGCTCCACCGCTCAAATCTACTGTAGCTTATTGCGAATGTAATCGGTACGATCGCGCAAACTTCGCTGAAAAAAACTCGAAGCTGTTTGAGGTGAAATCCCAAATCGATCGCCAATATTTTCCCAGGTTGCATCATCCATTCTCGCTAAAATCACCTCTTGTAATGTAATATCTGGACGACCGCGTACCGATTTATTTCTAAAAATTTCATCTGGGTCTTGTTCGATTAATTCACGAAAGATTTCGGTATCTTCCATTTCGAGTTGCGATCTTTGAATTGCCTTGTGTTCTAAATCTTCCAATGAAAGTGATTCAACGTTTTTGATTTCTTTCATACGTTCCCTTGAAACATCTTTGAATCTCAATTTAAAGAAGTAATTAACCCAAGCCATTACCGGGTTTTGCGAGTCATAGGTGTCAATTTTTTGACAGATATGCTCGAATGTTCTCGCAAGTGCTTCGTTATAAATGTCTTCGTAAATATGACGAAGACGCGAATCTATGGAGGGACGGGCAATTCTGGGACAACGCTGAATTTCCCGAATTAAGTTGTTTAATGCTCTATTTCGCTGGCGGCTGCGTATTGGGTGGCTTTGCGCTTCAATAGCTAGCCGTTGGAGCTGCAAATCGATTTCTTCTTCTTCCTCCATCTCAATCCCCTCACTTCTCCTGGCGTTTTTGTGCAGTCTGGTAGAACTTCTATTTAGGTTTCGGGTAAAGTCGCAAGTTTTTACGCATTTTGAGCATGATTGTTACAAAACTTTACATCTAAGGGCGATCGGGCGGTCAGGAACCGGATTTTTGACGAAAATTCTGCGTTGTAGCCGATATGCACCATTCTCAGAAACCGGGTTTCTGGCTGAAAATATTGGCTTTGATGCACAGTCTTTGCCAGAAACCCGGTTTCTTGTTTGGGGGTGAGTAACCCGGATTTATTGATATGTCTGGGTTTGAGACATATCTGAAAAAAAGTTTTGAGATTTGCGTAAAAAGTTTGGCCGGCTTCCGTAATCAATATTGACGGGGCACTGTTTGCGATCGCGGGCGGGCCCTCCGTCAGTGTTGTCGTTTTGATTTAAGGGCGATCGGGCTCGATCTATTTTATGCAAACTGGGGTGAAATTTATGCCGTCAATTTCAAATTTGTTTGTCCGAGGAAGTTTATGGACTTTAGCATTAGGGTTTAGTTTTGGAATTGCCGCACCGGGATTAGCAGCAACAACTATTGTACTTCCCGATCAATATTCTTTACTAATTCCTGGTGGAGAAGTCAAGGTTTCCGAGCTAGAAAATTTTGTAAATACTGGTAAAGTACCATCCAATCTTATTTTTGTGGATGGATTATTATCATCAATAGCCAAAATCAATGACGACGATCAATCTTTATTGCAACAGCTTCAAAAACAGCTAAAGCAGCCGATAAGTATCAACAAAAACAACCCAAACTCTGCGAATGATTTATCAAATTTAGTCAAAAGTTTATTGCCGCCAAATTCCACACAAACAGAGCGACAAGAAGCCGAGACATTGCTTGCTCAGAAAGCTAATAACTTGACTTTAATCGAATTTTTGAAAAAATTGCCCGTAGATAAGCTCACCCGAGACAATTTTATTGATGCGCTCAGAAAAATGTCTCCTCCAGCAAAACCTCGCTCTCTCGCTCGCTCGATCGTTGGAGGTCAACTCTTCTCAACAGGGGAAGATGTATTTGTAGAAGTTCTCAGACCAATAACAGCTCGTTACACCAGTCATTTGAGTCTTTATCAACCCAAAAAACAATATATTGCCACCAATTGGGAAGTGGGAAAAAAAATCAATTTAGGAAGTTTTTCTAGAGGAATAGAATTGATTTTTGGGATCTACGTTCAAAATAGTAGAAATACTTTTATCATGGGGCCGGGTTCCCGTAATGGGGATGGACTACCCCATGCTAGAGTCAACTTTATCGCTCCAGAAATAGCAGATGTTGGATTTGAAGATCTCTGGGGAGGAGGAGATTGGGATTTTAACGATCATAATTTCCGCTTTAGCGGTGGGATTTCTGACAGCGTTCCCGAACCAGTTCCCGAACCGACTACTGTGTTGGGTAGTTTAGCTTTTGGTGCTGTTGTTTCGAGGTGGCGGATGAAGCGGAAACAGCAACAGAAAGTTGTGAATTCAACGGTTGATTAATTTGAGATATTGCACTTCGTTGTAGTCCATTGGGGGTTTAAAGTTTCGCGTCATAGCACAAGTCCGGCGGTGGTTCAAACCCCCGCCTCATAGCGAAAGTTGGTTAAAAATTTAGATCTTGCATCAATAATGTCGATAAGGGGTATCTGGGAGTTATTCGTGGGGTGGGGCGGGTTTATTTAACCTATTTGTAAGCTTCAAATTCCTTGGCGAACCCGCCCCTACAGGTTATTGAAAATGGTGCAAGATGTAAGTTAAAAACTGACTGCCAAACATAGATAAATTACCGCCATCATCAGTCCTTCTTGAACGGACTAAAGAATTAATTAAATATCTCCCGCAATAATATCAAATATTCCGATCGCATTTAGGTGAAAACATAAATTCTTCCCATATTTATCAGTCCTCTTCAGAGGACTTTAGCTATGAAACAGGGAATTGATTCCCTGGCGGATTTTGCGCTGACTAACAACTCACAAACACCAAATTTTTTGAAAAAAAGTTCTCAGATTTGCGTAAAAACTTTAATCGAATTCCGTAAGTAATAACAAGAGGCAGATCGCGCTCTTTCAAAAAAAGTTCCGAGATTTGCGTAAAAAGTTGACTCGGATTCCGTAAGTAGTAATAACCGACCGATCGCACTTTTAGAAAAACGAGCGATCGCCCCATTTCAGTTCATTGTCTCACTTTTAATTCAATCACAGACTAGGAGTGCAATTTCAATGGCTACCACGAATGAAGTTTCTAGCAACCTTTTGCCGATCGATGTTTTAAAACCTGACACTTTACCGGGAAGTGCTGCCAAAAATTCCATTCTCAACCCTTTAAGCAGCAGCAACAGTCAAAATATTGGCGGTAGTGCTTTAATTGACAGCAAAACTCAGCCAGTTGTTGCAACAGACAAGCTATCCAGTTCCAGCGAGCCTCTCAATTCAAAAAGTGCTAGCGCTCCTGCAATTAGCGACAAAAAAACCGACGATTCATTAATTGTTTCCGATCCATCAAAAAGCAGTTTAAACACATCGACAGATAGCAAAACTGTTGCAGAAAAGTCAAAGGCAGATGTCAAAGATACCTTAACTGGAATCAGCAAAGATGCACCGTTAAGTGTAACCAAAGATGACACTCTTTCAGCAACCGATGCTTTGACTAATCCTCAGAATACAGATAAAACAACATCCGAGAAAACTCCCGCTACTTCAGCCGCCAAAGAAACTAAAGTAGAAACAGCGACTTCCTCAACGGCTTCTGTTTCCCAAGCTAAAGCCACAACTACTGCATTGGCTGACAAAGAAACTAAGCCGGAAAGTGCGATCGCCCAAACTCCTGCTGTTTCCCAAGCTAAAGCCACAACTACTGCATTGGCTGACAAAGAAACTAAGCCGGAAAGTGCGATCGCCCAAACTCCTTCTGTTGCTGAAACTAAAGCCACAACAACTGCATTAACTGACAAGGAAACTAAGCCGGAAAGTGCGATCGCCCAAACTCCTTCTGTTGCTGAAACTAAAGCCACAACAACTGCATTAACTGACAAGGAAACTAAGCCGGAAAGTGCGATCGACCAAACTACTTCTGTTTCAGATAAGAAAGAAACAGCCAGTTCAGCAGCTATTAAAGCTGATAATTCGACAGCAGATAAACCTATCGCTACAGCCACCGCTACCAGCAAAGACAGCAAGCAAGAAACATCTCCAAGTAACAGTACGGAAAGCAACAAAAAATCTACCGACAAAACAGAAGTTTCTGCTGTTGAAATACCCAAAGAACTAACTCCAACAGTTCCTCGATCGAATTTAGCAACCGATAATTCCTTTACATCAGGGAAATTTGTTGTTGACTCAACCGGTCAAGTCGGAATTGATTTCTTGTTTGACGGCGGTTTGTATAAGGGTCAATTAGCTATCATCAGCCTCAAAGGAATGGAGAAACTTGCTCCCGGTTCGGAAGCGTTTATCAAAGAAGCGGCTGCGAGAGCACTTAGCAACTCAACAAAAGGTCATGTCGTAATTAATGATTTGACTGAAGGTGCAAGATTTACGGGTAATTTACCTGAAGGCAATTATAACGATGGAAATTACGGAGGAGTTAAGACTTCTGGGATGACTCCGGGCGATGAATTTGGAGTGATGTTAGTGCCGAATGGAACGGTACAAGAAGTGTTGAACAATCCGACTGTTGGAGGAGACAAACGTCCTTTATTTTCGATGGTGACGGCGAATCCAGCAGAGGGATTTCATGTCGGTCAAATTGCTGATGTAACGGGTAGCGGCAAGATTTTTGCAATGGAGGATATGCGGGTCGATATCGGGAGCGATCGAGATTATAATGACTTCGTATTTCAGGTGCGGGGTGCAACCGGTAAAGCCGTACTTTTGGATGAAGTAATTAATGCCCAAAAAGATTGGCGCAAAACCGATATGGGTCAGGCTTTGATTGCTTATGAGAAACCCTACACTGCACCGAAGTTAGAGCCTGCAAAAGAAGATGCTAAATCAGCAACTAATACTGTCTCACCTACGGTGAAAGTTGAAGAGAAAAAAGAGTCGATAGCACCTGTTTTCCCTGCGACTGAATCTGTTACCAAAACTGAGGTTAATGATGCGGAAAAAACTGTCACGCCTGCGGTAAAAGTTGAAGAGAAAAAAGAGTCGATCGCGCCTGTTTCTCCCGCAACTGAATCTGTCACCAAAACTGAGGTTAATGATGCGGAAAAAACTGTCACGCCTGGGGTGAAAGTTGAAGAAAAAAAAGAGTCGATCGCCCCTGTTTCTCCCACAACTGAATTTGTCACCAAAACTGAGGTTAATGATGCGGAAAAAACTGTCACGCCTGGGGTGAAAGTTGAAGAAAAAAAAGAGTCAATCGCGCCTTCTCCTGCAACTGAATCTGTCACCAAAATCGAAGTTGCTACTGCTGAGAAAAATGTTGCCTCTGCGGTGAAAGCTGAAGAGAAAAAAGAGTCGATTGTACCTGTTTTTACTCCCACAGAATCTGTTTCAAAAACTGAAGTAACAACTTCAAATAAAACCGATCGCGAGGGCTCAGAAACCGGGTTTTTCTCGACAAATACTGCACCCCAACTAACAGACTCAATAAAAAACCCGGTTTCTTTTCTAGAAACGGGAAAGAATCAAGCAGAAAAAGAGTCGATCGCCCCTGTTTCCCCTGCAACTGAATCTGTCACCAAAACCGAAGTTGCTACTGCGGAGAAAACTGTCACGCCTGCGGTGAAAGCTGAAGTAGAAAAAGAGTCGATAGCGTCTGTTTTCGTACAACATAAAGTCGATATAAATAAAAACGCGATAATTTCAGAAAAACCATCAAATTTAACTGAACCTCAAACACAAACTAATCCAAACCAGCCAACAGCCGAAACAGATAAAATTGAAAATCCAGTTATTCTGCTAAATCCAGAAATCACGCAAAAAAGAATAAATATTCCTACAAATAACTCGCTGAATCTCTCACCAGGAGTATGGACTGTTGATAAAACTGGTCAAGTCAGCTTTGATTTCCAAGTTGATGCTGGCTTTTATGAAGGCGAAATTGCCCTAATTAACTTATCAGGCATGGAGCAATATCCGCTCAATTCCGATGCTTTTCAACAAGAAGCGATTAAACGTGCCTTAAGCAATTCAGAATTGGGTTATATTGCGATTAGCGATCGCCTGGAAGGTGCGAGATTTAGCGGTGAATTTGGCGAACCTAATGTTAACATCGGCCCGTACCAAGGTGTCAAAACTTTTGCCATGACTCCTGGGGCAAAATTTGCTCTGATGTTAGTTCCTAATGCTACTGTAAAAGAGATATCGGAATCTCCCGGTTCTTGGGCGGATAAAACTCCCCTATTTTCAATTCCAGCAGCTAATCCCAACAGTCAAGCAATGCTGGCTGATTTCACCGGTAAAGGCAATACTTTTGGTTGGGAAGATATACCGGGAAATTCGGGCGATCGCGATTTTAATGACTTAATTTTTAGCATCACTGGTGCGACTGCTAATGTACCAGAAATGGCAGCAAATGTCAATGGTAATACTCAATGGCTGGAGTCAAAAGCAGGTCAAGAAATTCTAAATACAGCCGTAGTTAATGATAAACCTCCTGCGATTAAACCCGTTGCAGATGTGGCGTTAACTCCCGCACAGCCTACGCGCACGATCGACATCAGTCAAGTATTTATTGACCCGGAAGCTAGCACTTTAAAGTATGAAGTAGTTGAGGGTAACAGTCCATCTTTGGCTGTTAACTTGCAGAGTAATAATTTACAACTTACAGGATTGCCGCAATCGGGAGTAACAGATGTTGTAATTCGAGCAACGGATGCGGCAGGTAATTCTGTTATTCATAACTTTGCAGTCACTACTAGCAATCTTTCTGGGGAATCAGTTGCCGATATCAATAATGCCCTAACAGATTTTACCAAGGTTATTAATCAAAGTTCGGAAACTTTCAGCGAAGTTTTGAACAGCGATGCAGCAGCAGAATCTCTGGAAAAATTGACAACTGTATTAACACAATATCCCGATGCTCTATCGCTATTTAATAAGCCAGATTCCCTCGCTAAACTCGGCATCAGTCAGAGCAATATACCGACAATCCAACAATTGCTGCAAAGTCCAGAAGTAGCGGCGGAATTCGGGCTGTCAGTGTCTTTAGGGGAAGCTTTGAGTCATCCTGATTCGACGGGATTGGATGAGTTTTTGTTGAATGCTGATGAGGCGATTTCTCTGCTTCCATCTGATGCTAAACAGCCGAAAGTTGGGTTTATTGACTTTACTGAAGGACAGCACCTTCAGCGGGTGACTTCTGTATTTTCTTCGATAAATTCTCAGGCTAAATACGATACTTTTACGGTCGATCGCGGGAATTGGGCGGAGCAATTAATTCGGTTTGTAGATGAAGTGAAAGCCAAGGGTGAAAATCGGGCGATCGCAAATCTCAGTTTCGATTTATCCCAATTAGATGATATCGGCATTACCACTCGTTACGAGCTCACTCCTGAAGAGCAAACCGCCATTCAATACGCCCGCGAAAATAACGTTTTGCTAGTTGTTGCCGCAGGTAATACTGGCGGTGTCATGTCAGCTTTAGGGCAAGCTAGCAAGCAATTTGATAACATTATTACTGTCGGTGCTGTTAATCAATTTGAGTCAAAAACTGACTATTCTGCCTACGGTGAAGGACTGGATTTAATGGCTCCTGGGGGTTCCTGGGCGAAGGATGCTAATGCTTTTGTCGGTACTTCGCGATCGGCATCCTATGTAACAGCAGCAGCTTCTTTAGTTTGGGCGGCAAATCCTGCATTGAGCTTGACACAAGTCAAGCAATTATTGATAGATACCGCAGCGGATTTGAATGTACCTGGATGGGACAAAGAAACTGGGGCGGGATTGGTAGATGTCAAAAGTGCGATCGATCGCGCTTTGTCACTTGAACCGAAACCCCCAGAACCAGTAAAACCAGGGATTCAGGTAAGTTTGTTTAGCGGAGAAGGGCGCGTTGAGACGCTAGCAAGAGCTGCATCTGAGCCAACTCAAAAAGCGATTTTAGACTTAGAAAAAGCCCAGGAAGATTTACTCGAACAGTGGCAAAATTTAGCAGATTTAGGCAATCCATCTCTCACTTTATCTGACTTGCAAGCTGATGCAGTTCAGAAAATTGCTGATGCTTTGAATAAGTATCGAGAAGTTAGTACGCAGGCTGGAATTACTGACGCTCACCACCAGCAAAGAGTCGAAGAATTAGCCCTAGCAACCAATCATTATTTAATTGAAAATGAGCGACTGCAAAAACTGTTAACTCAACGCAAAGAAATTGAAGAAAGATTAGCTAAACTCGGCAAAGATAAATCGGCTTTAGAGGCAGAAACTCAAAAACTGCTAGAGTCAATTCAAGCACAAATTGCCAAAGCTGAAACAGATTTGACAAAAGCTCAAGCTAAATTGCTCAATCCTTTTGCCAATGTCGGCGATAATTTGCAAACAGATCCCGCACCTTGGCGCGAAGCAGCCAATAAACAACAGGAATTTGCCTCTAATTTCCAACAACAAGGAGCGATTCAAAGTGCAGAAGCGGCAAGATTTAGCGCGATTTCTAGCAACATTAATCCCGCTCGCTGGCAACCTATTGGTTCAGAAAAAAGCAGAGGCATATCCGGTCGCCGTCGAGAAGTTTGGGGTTGGGGAAATGACCCGAACTTGTTAAAACAGAAAAATCAATCGCAATGGCAAGCTCAAATTGCTACTGAAAATTCTCAAAGTTTGCAGCAGTTATCCCAGCAAGCCACACAGCAGCAAACTGCTTTAAATAATTACGCTCAATTACTAGAAGAAACACCAACTAATCTCGGTGAAGATGGATTGAATAAAGCCGATCGAGTCTTGCAAATTTTGGAAGCACAGGCCGCACAACAAGCAAAGATTGCTGAAAATTATGCTAATTTAGCTGCGATTGCTGCATCGCGCCAACAGCAAAATCAAGCTCAAGCTAATTTGCACAATTCTTTAATAAATCGTCGGGAACAAATAGGTACTAAACGTAGTGGTCGTTCTGGAAAAAATACCGAACCTGTTTATGGAGATGTACACTATCCCGAACATATTGCACCGCGAGATATGGCTCAACAATTAGCTAATCAAGCTGCTGTGGAATCCCAAGCTTACGGACAATTAGCCAAACAAGCAGAGCAACAAGCAAGCGCCCTGAAAGAACAGGCAAGAAAGTTAAAAACTAACATTAAAGATTGGCCTGTTTTGAAACAGGGAATTGACTATGAAATTGCCGCAGATGTGTTACGGTTGCAAGCGGAAAAAGATTTGTTTGCTTTGCACGATCCGGTACAGAGGCAAAAGTTAGAAACGCTGTTTAAAGAAATCGATTTAGCCCAAAAAGAACTGCAAAGGCTGGAGAATGAAAAGATTCCCGCGCAACAGCAGTTAACTGATGCAACCGAAAATCGATTGAAAGCAAGTCAAGCTGAGTTAGAGGCAATTCAAGCTGAGAAAGCGGAAGCTGCGAAGAATTTGCAAAACTTCTTAGAAACTGCTGGTTTCTTATTGCCCTATCGCGAGAGATTGTTGGCGGTTGACAAACAAATTGAGAAATTAGAATCGGAACAATTGGATGCGTTCAAGACAGTTTTAGAGTTACAGAATCAATTGCAGAAAAATCCCAGCGATAGTTTGCAGCAACAGTTGAACAACTGGCGAAATTATTTGCAGAATTTAGAGCAAGAATTGGGTTGGGCGAAGTTGCAGCGCGACCAGTTAGCAATGGCTTTGGCTGATTCGCCGGAACGATTGGCAATAGCTGACTTAATCAAAACTCTCGAAACCGCACCTGCATCTCTCAATCCTCAAGCTAAAATTGCATTTTTGAAGTCGATCGAAGGAAGTGGCGCGAATTTCCTGGCTGGTTTTGATAATTTAAATAATCGCTTAACTCAAGGTAAAACCGAGCAAGCACAAACTGAGAAATCTCTGGCTGTATTCCAGAAGGAATATCGCGAATTGGGTTTGAAGAAAGCCGATTTAGAAAAACAGATTCCAGAGAAACAAAAACAAATTGTCGATAAAGACAAGGAAATTGAAGGGACAGAAAGTGCGATCGCCCAAACTAAATCGAATCTATCGACAATTTCCGCAGCACAACTAACAAATATTCCAAATGCGATCGCATCTACAGATACCGCAATTCAGCAGCAAAAATCGGCGGTACAAGGCTATCAAAATCAGATCGGTCAAGCCTTTGCTGCTGCTAACTTCTGGGAAAGGGAACGACAAGGACAACAAGCAGCAGCAGATTGGTGGAATAGTCAGATTTATGTGTTTAATGCCCATGCTTATCTAGCTCATAACCCTGATGTTGCAAAGGCTTTTGGCTGGAACCACGCATTAGCTTATCGACATTATCTCTCCTATGGTCGATACGAAGGACGATTGCCAAATCCACAAGCAGCCATCTCTCGAAATGCCGCCCAAGCTGCTGCTAATAATGCTGCACAACAACGAGATTTAGCTAGCTCAAATGCACAACAACTAAATGCCACTTTGCAGCCTCAAATTGCTGTGGCTCAACAACAAATAGGCAAACTGGAAACAGACAAAAACCTTTTAGTTCAGCTATCAGGATTAAATACCCAACTCTCTCAACAACAACAGCAACGGGATAATCTTGTCAAAGATTTGGATAAGCTGAATCAACAAAAAGCTGATACCGAACAAAAACTGATTGACAAATATCGCGAAATCGAACTAACTAATAAATACTTGGAGCAAGTTGAAGGTGAAGTCGATCGCCTGCAAAGTCGCCTCGATGTTCTCAATCGTACTGGTGTTTTACAAACTAAATACCAGCAGGATTGGAACGCATGGCAGCAAGCAAATCAAACTCAAGTAACTGCTACTGAATCTTTATTAGCCACCCGTCAAGCTGGATCGGCAGACAGGCAACTATTGGCAGATTTGCAGTCACAATTAAAGCCCGCTCAAGAGAATCTGCAAAAAGGTCGATCGCTCCAAACATCTCTTGCCGATACTCAACAAGCCCTCGCTTTTACCAATCTGCAAATCGGCAATCAAAATTTAGTGATTCAAAGTGCGATGGATAACGATGCTGGACTCGCAGCAGCGGAACGCTCTTTCTTGAATTTGGCTGATGCAAGTCGGCAAAAAACCTGGTATTGGAATGGCAGTGCTTGGGCTTACAATGCTGGCGAAGCTGCGGCCGCTCGCAGTCATTTGCAAACAGCTTCATTTATCGCAGATGAGCGGAACAAATTGTGGCAGCGCCGTCAAGATGCAGCCAAGAAAATTAACGAACTAACTCAGAAAGCGGCAGATCAACAGTCACAAATTGCCAGTCTGAACTCCCAGTTACAAGCGCTGGGAGGGATGCCGCAACTTGAGGCAGAGTTTAATCGAGTGCAAAGTGCGATCGCATCTGTGAATCAGCGCTTGCAACCCCTGCAAAATCGCGAAAATCAACTGATTCAAACCATCAAAAATGCAGCGTCTCAGGCCGCAAATCTGGCCGCAGAAATGGCGCAAACAACTCAATTAAAATCAACTTCACTGCGTCAGTTAATTGGTTTGGGAATGCTGGCTTCCGAATCGGATGTTGATTTCTTTGCAACACAAGTCGAGCCGCAAGTCAACACTCATTTGCAAAAATTGCGCGGTCAAGGTCAAGATTTGACAAATCAAATCGACAGCATTAATAACTTAGTTACTAATTGGGAACAGCAACTCGCCAATACAACCGATCCAGAGGAGCAAGAATATCTGAAGAGTTCGATCGAGCTGTCAAAATCTCAAATTAGCAGTTTAGAAGCCTTAAAAGCATCGAGTCTCACTACTGCTGACGATTTAGAAAAATTGCTGAAACAGGCAACAGATGCCCTGCTTCCCTTGCGCCAAAAGCAAGAATTAGAAATCCGCCAGAAGTTAGAAAGCAATGAAAATCGCCTCAATGCTTTGCAGTCTCAACTGAATTCCGAAAACGTGGCGGAGACGGCAATTAAAGATAATACCGTGCTAGCTTATGCCCAACTGAGCGATCGAGTTCGCGAAGATTTAACTAATAGCGTCAATAACTCGACTAAAGCGCTATTAGAAGGCAACCCGATGACGAAAGAATTGGGCGAAAATCAGCAAAAACTGTCTCGATCTGTTGATGCTTTGATAACTGAAATTGACGCTCGATTTGCCGATCCCTACGGTGACTATCAGCGGAGTCATGCGAATCTGGAAGATGGAATTAAGACTCTTGGAGTTGTGGAAAATCGTGCGGATGCACTGGATGATAGTGTTACTCCTACTGAGGAGGCGATCGAGCGAATTAAACTCCGCATCAAACAGGATGAAGAGTTGTGGCAAGAAATTGCTCCGATCGCGATGCGTTACGGTGTTGAATCGCAGGAATTGAAGGGTTATCAGCAACAGTATCAAGGGATATTAGAAGCTAAATCACCTAAGTTAGCTCAAGCTCAGACTTTACTCACCAATGCTGAATCCTTGCAGAAACAGGCTGCATCGGAGTCTAACCGCGCTGCAATTTTGACGCAACAAATTGCAGCCCTAAAAAATACACTCCCACTAGCAATTAGGAATTTATTAGATCGATCGAACCAAAGCAATAATGTTCAGGGGATATCTCCTTTTGCTCAAAAATCAAACATCAATCTAGCCAACCAATTGACATCAATTTTGAAGGCTTATCCTAGTTATGCTGGCATTATCAACCAGATGAATTCGCTGCAACAACAAGTTCAAGCGGCTCAAAATCAATCTTCAGCCCTAACTCAACAAGCAACTAACTTGCGCCAACAAGCCGATCTTCTCAAACAACAGGCGAATGATGATGTTAACGCAGAAGTAAAAACATTGCGTTCAAAATTCCTAGAAGAGCATCCCGACAATGGCACTGCGATCGATTTATTGCAAGGAGCAACTTTAGAAGGACGCAGCCCCGATCCGCACATATCCAAGTTGTTAAATTCAAGAGTGGATGAATTGTTAGCTGCTGATGCTGTCGAAGGGCGAAATCCAAATCAAACACTATTTGATAAAGCAAAAGCCGAACAAGCATCCCACGAAGCGCAAGGTTATGCAGCTTTAGCACAAGCTGATTGGTACGAACAACGAGCAGCATATCATTGGTCTGTTATTAACAGAAATCGCGCCAATTGGCAATCTAGTCCCTATTGGTCAGAAGAACGCTGTTACCGAGGCAGGAGTGGCAAGAGAAAATGTGAATGGGTAACGCACGTTGACCATAATTGGATTCTTTGGGATAGTTACTCTAAGCTATTTCCCCAGTTGCGGCAACAAGGAATTGCACATCTCGCAGAAGCCGATAAATGGCGCAAGGAAAAAGAGCGCATCGAACCGCTGGCAAAACAGTGGACTGACGCAAATAATGCGGCAAATCAAGCTCAACCTCCTGTTACAGAAGCCCGCAATTTCTTTGCACAATTAGAAGAGGCTCGCAAGTCGATTCCCGGTGACAAAATTCAACTTGAATTCTTAGAAAAGCTGTTGCCAACGCTGAAGCAACAGTTAGAACAAGCCGAGTCTGAAGCCGCCGCCCAAAATGCTAAAGTGCAGCAACAATGGGAAGAATACGATACTAATTCTGAGGAGTATCGGGCTGCTGTTGCTGATATCCTGGCACGTCGCGGGGAACTCAACAAACAAGCCATAGAAACTCAGCAAGAAATTGCAGATGTAGAAAAATGGGTTGAGCGGCAAAGTGTAGCCCTAGCACCGGAATTAGCAGGCACGAAAGCGCTAATTGATTCCCTGAAACAGCAACAGCAGGCAATTGCTAATCAAATTGCCGAATTTGTCAAACAAGGTGCTACTGTAGACGGTTTGCAAGACTTATATAGCAAAGAAGCACAGTTAAAACAAACCTTGCAGCTAGTGACAAATAAAGCTGCAATCCTCACCGCCCAGCAAACCGCGCTGACTCAAAAACGGACGCTGTTAACAGCACAAAATGAGGTAATTATTGCCGAACAAAGGTTACTTGACGCCTACACCAAAGACCCCGATGCCGACACTAGCAATTTGCAGAAACAATTGCAAGATGCCCGCGCTGCTTTAGCCGAAGCCCAGCGCTTAGCAGAACAAGCTGAAGCTGCTAGCAAGATTCTCACCGCACCATTGCAACAATTGAAGGAAGATTTGTTGGTGCAAAATGATGAGCATCTCAAACTAGCGAGGGAAAATCAAAAGATTCTGAAAGCGTTGGTAGAAGCAACTCAGGCGAATGCTAATTACACGCTGCAAGCTGCACAAAAACAGCAAGAAGTCAATAACTTTGAGTTCCAGATTTTGCAGCGATTGCAGCAAGCAACTGACGCGGGTTTCCAAGAAGCCAAAGCACTGTTAGACGTGGCTAAGCAGAACGACATGGCGACGGCGGCAGAGATTTACTATCGCGATTACAGCGACTTAGCCAGCGACAGAGGTAGCAAAAGCAGTCCCGGTTTAGCGCAGCCCCAAGACCGGATTTTAGCCGATCGATACTATCAGGAAATGCTGGTAAATCGGGAATTGCAGCGTCGCGCTCAAGCACAAGCTGATGCCTTTGGAGCAGCGAGAAAAACTGCTGAAGCACAGATGAAAACGCTGCAAGCACAGCAAGAAACGGCTGCTAAAATATTGAGCGATTTGAATGACAAAATTGCCACTACCCAGGAGGAAAGGGAGAAAAAAGAACAGGAATTAGCCATTGCACAAGCACGTCTCGATGGGATTACCCGCATCCGCGAACAAACGGAACAAACGTTTATTCAGTTAGTAACCATCGAAAAACTGGATTTAGCCCAAGCTAAATTAGAGCAAGAAATTGCCGAATCGCGTCAGAAGGGAATTGATGAAGCAGTGCAAGCGAGGATGGAGCGAGACAGACTAGAAACGGCACGTCAGAGAACAGAAACTGTTGCCAAAATCGAACTGTTGCGGCAACTGCAAGCGGAAGACAATCTGCGCCAATCGTTAAATGAAGCGCGGGGAAATCTGGGAATGACAACCCTCGAAGCAACGGACGATCCGGTGCAATTGCAAACACAATTAGCGGGACTTCTGGCATCGCTGAAAGATTTGGAAACTCAGCAGCAATCTGATTTACCAGCGGATTTGAAGGCATTGTTAGCAGAAGCGCGGGGTGATATCCATGAAGCGCTGCAAGGGAAAGAAGCGGCGAATATTCAGGAAAATCTGCTGAAGGCAATGGACGGTTTGATCGGGCAAATTCAGCATTACAAAACTGAGATAAATCGCATCGATCTAGAGGAACAGTGGGATAATCAGTTGTTGCAAACTGCTCAGACAGATTTGCAAGGTGCTTCTCAACAATTGTTGAAAGAGTTGCAGCGTGCTGAGGAATTATCGGGTGAAAAGCAGGTGATTGAACCGCTGTATATGGAGGCTTTGACTAAGGTTGCTTATGCGGAACAAGCGGTAGATATTTCTGAGGATTTGGCGAAGCAGTCGAAGGAGATGTTGGATCAAATTATCAAGCAGCGGGTGGCGGAACGGAAGGCTCGAAAAAAGGCTTTTTGGCAAAAACTTTTGGGGATTGTCAGTGGTGTGATTGGTCTCCTGAGTGCCATTACATTTTTTATCCCAGGTTTACAGCCACTTTCCATAATTCTGGGTGCTGCTAGTGCTGGAATTAATGCGATTCAATCAATCATCAACGGCGACTGGTTGGGTGGTATCTTCAGCATTGCGATGGCTGGTATTAACACTCTTACGGGTGGTTTGGGTAGTGCGATTAGTCCAGCCTTGCGGACGGGTTTGATGGCGATGCAATCTCTCGCTTCGGGCGCATTTAATGGGGCGCGATCGATCATGTCAGGTGAGAGCATTATGGGCTTTTTGCAAATCCTGAGTGGTGTGGCGGGTGCTGCGGCGACGGGAATACAAAGTGTCATAAATCAATCCTCGACCATTTTGCAAAAGTCAATGTATCAGGTCTTTAACACGCTGAAGACGTTGCCGATGCAGATTTATGGTGGGATTAAGGCGATTCAGAAGGGGGATTGGTTTAATGCGATTTCTAATATCTTCAATGCGGTGATCACACTAGGTGGCAATCTTGCATCGGTGTTTAATAATGCAGTCGCGAATGTGATTCAGAAGATTGGTGATGTGGGGAATACGGCGTTGGCGATCGGTGGGGCGATTAAGGAGGGGAGTATTGAGGGTTGGTTGTCGGGTTTGACGAGTATTGTCAATATCTGGGGGGATGATATTAAGGGGCTGGTTGAGAAGGTTTCAGGGAAGGAGAAGTGTGAATGTCCGCCTGGGCCTGAATGCGAGCTTTGTATAGAAGATATCGAGTTGGAAAGTATGAGTATTGAGGAAAAAGTTTCTCTGCTCGACACACTCAATGAAGAAGAAAAGCTCGATTTTGCAATTGAAATGATTGGGGTTTCGACTCCAGAAGAGGAGATTGAAATTCTTAATCATCTTTCTGCTGAAGATCAATTGCATACAATTGATTTAATTTCACCACAAGCTAAAGAGGTTATTACTGCTAATTCTATTAAAGATGTAGAGAAATTTTATCAAGAGATACTTGATAGTCGTAGTACCAGTGCGAGTATTGTAGGAATAATTGGAAGCTATTCATCATCGGAAAAACCTCGATTTGAAATTTACAAAAAAATTCTTGGTGAAGCGCTAAAAAATTTGCCTGCTGAAATAGGTGAAGGGCTACTTAAGCAGTTCTCTGATCCTGCACAATTAGCACTTTTCCTGGCATCAGGTGTTGCTACTCGTACTCCAATTGCAGGTTTATTGACTGCATTGCATACCAATCCTTTGACTTTGCCAATAGCTGTAGGAATGGATGCAGTTGCGACAGGATGGTTACTTTATAGTGTTGGAAAGCCTCTTTATGATGCTTGGGAAGCATCTGGTAAAATTGTCAATTCTTCAAATCAATCACTAGATATTCAAGAAGAAGCTCACAAGTTATCTCAACAGGAAGGAATTGTTATTGCAGGATTAGCATCTGGTGCAATTTTAGGTTTGGGTGTCGGTCTCAAAGCGGGAATCGGGCAGCGCTCTGTAAAGGTTGGCACTGCTGCTCCAGAAGATTTTCTCAAAAAGTTTGGACTGGAAACTACTGGACGAGGTTTAACCAGTGTTTCCCCGAACCCTTTAACTATCGGTATTCCGAAGGGAATGGTTGAACGCGCTGGTTCAATAATTAAACCAATTGATAACTCGCTTCCGTCACCTGGATTGTCTTTAATTCCACAGCAATTTATATTGAAAACTTCTTCAGGAAATGTTCATGTTTCATCTGGTTTCAACAAGGAAACCTCGACAATTCTGGTAGACGGAAAGGAGAAGATTAAACAAGAGGGATACTCAGGTGCTCTCAAGCATATTTTTGGTGAAGAATTAAGAACTAAGCCGAAGCCGTATGATTCTGTAGCAGGCAAAAAAGTTGGTTTTGATTTGGAAGTGCCAATTGTTATGGAAGCTCTTGCTATAGAAAAACTTGAATCAGTAACAGCAACAGCTCTTCGCAAATTTGAATCTGAAGGAGTAACTTTCAATCAAGAAGGAAAGGCAACGGTCTATGTGCAAAGTCAAGGTCAAACATGGGAACTTATGTTTGACAAATCTCCTCATTCCAATATTAATGATACTCGAATGAATAACCTCCCTGATTTAAAACTCTTTCACTTACGATCTTTCAAGAAGCCAATGCCAGAGTCTGTTCCAATTATTGATTTTGATGATTAGTTGTTATCTGAGGTTCTGGGGTTTTGCAAATTGACAATTCTTTTGTACTATATTGCTGAATTGATCGCGCTCTATTTAATCTCAAATTCCAAACCCACGCGATCGCCATCAAAAACTCAGAGGTAATCATGTCTTCTCAAAACATCCTGCAACAAATTAAAAACTCCCAATCCCTTTTACCAGCGAGTCGCGATCCGCCTTTGCACCCTACGCGATCGCCCTCTCGCTGTCTCGCCAACCCTCTATTTCTACGCTTGTGCGATCGCCTTAACAAAACTTAGAGATTAGAGGAATAATCGTTCAAAACTTATCTGAAGGAATTTATATGTCTCTTCTCAAAAAAACCAAAATTATGTTGATGGCGGCTTTCATCTTGGGTATGGCCGCTAAACCCAGTTTCTCTGCCATTTTCAACGTCGCATCTGACTTTTCCCTAACCAATAACCCCAATGGCGCTTGGCGCTACGGCTGGTCATCAAGCCTTGAATCTAACTTCAACCTGTATAGCAACGTAGGAAAGCAGACTCCTACCATCGACTCGTGGTACGATCCTGCAAAAGCTTCGTGGCCTTTTGTCACCCACAACTCAACCGCAACCGAAGATAATTCTCATCCGACAACAACTTATCAACCGAATCAACTAGGGTTTCACCCCGGTTATTACGGAGAGTATAGTATTGTCCGCTGGATTGCGCCTGAAGCGGCAACCTACTCACTTGCTACAATGTTTACCGGCCTCGATCATGTTGGGCCGACTACAACAGATGTTCACGTTCTTCATAACAACATTGTACTTTTCAGTAACTTGATTAACGGCTTTGGTGCTTCTAGTATCAAGTCATTTGCGACGGCTGGGACAATTCAAGCTGGTGACACGATTGATTTTGCTGTTGGTTATGGCAGCAACCAGACTTACTTGTTCGACTCGACGGGTTTGGATGCCACTATTTCAACGACACCCGCAGCCGTTTCCGAATCCGTACCCGAACCTTCTACTGTATTAGGTGGATTGGCGTTTAGTGCTTTTATTGCCAAAATGCGGATGAAACGCAAATGGCAACAAAAACTTTTGGAGTCCAAAGATTCTGACAAATGAATCAAAGCAAACATCTTTTCTGGTTGTTCGCAGCGAGGGTCTAAAATTAGAGATAAATCTGATATAACGCGATCGCACCTCTCTCCCAGAAACCGGGTTTCTCCGATAACTTTTGCATCTCACCAAAATATTTAGGCAGAAACCCGGTTTCTCGATCCAAGTCTCTTCATAATTAGAATTCAAGCCACTACAAATCCTGTAAACTGTCGCGGTAATCTAGTCTATCCATAGCGCTATCTCCTCCTTTTTAACAACAAAATTTACCAAAGTTTTGTATGATTAGTATATTGCCAATGTTTTAGCTAAAAATCAGAAAAATTATCTTATTCTCGCCACTCCGCTGTCATCGCCGGTTATTGAGGAGATAAGCTGTTACGCATTTAAACCACTAACGAGGCCTGTAGGGTGCGTCAGCTAGAACACTGACTAGGTAAGGGAAACGAGAAAGGGCTGACGCACCCTACAATACTCCTGCACGCGCCAACTAAAGAAACCGGGTTTTTCAGCAGATTCAAGGCTGTGATTCAGTATTTGCGTAAAAAACCCGGTTTCTGGGGCCTACGTTTAAGTCCTATATATTAACTTTTGTTACAAAAACTCCGATTTTGCGTAAAAACATCCCCCGAAATCCCAATACACAATAGAAGACTTTCACCTTCGGAGCAAATTCACCCCCCAAAAACCGATGACAGCCACAACTATACCGATCGCCCCCATCACCACTTACAGCCATCGTCTAGCCACCGCAGAAGACGCAAACGCGATCGCCCCCCTCTGGCAAGCATTCGCTGCTGAACGCGAAGCGATCGACCCCTCATCGAAATTACCCGGAAAAATCTACTATGCCAAATAGCATTAGTTTCTCACCAGCCACCAACTTCAAAACACAATCCAGTCCTCGATCGATCGCTGTTGCCGACTTTAACGGCGACTCAAAATTAGACTTAGCCACAGCAAACCGTACCAGCGATAACGTCTCAATTTTATTAGGAAATGGTGCGGGAATCTTTACCGAATCCCCTACCTCTCCCTTGTCAGCAGGAGGTAGTCCTCTTTCCATTGCTGTTGGCAACTTTAACTCGGATACTTTGCCAGATTTAGCCGTAGCAAATTACTTATCTCCAGGCGCATCAGCATCAGTTTTATTGGCAGCAGGTGCGGGTAACTTTAACTCTGTTATTACACTACCCACTCCTTCAGCAAAAAGCCCGCATTCGATCGCAACCGGAGATTTTAACAATGATGGCAAACAAGATTTAGCTGTTGCTAATTTATATTCAAATGATGTTTCAATTTTATTAGGAAACGGTGCCGGCAATTTCAGCCAAAGCACAACTATTAAATTGCCAAGTGTTGTATCGCTATTTGGTTATTCTGGTGTTACTACTGCTGTCGCAGTAGCAGATTTTAACGGCGATTCTCGACTTGACTTGGCTGTGACAAATAGCCCGATCGGTCAAGTTTCTATTTTCTTGGGAGATGGGAATGGGAACTTTGCAAAAGCTAATAATTATAGTACCGGTTTGTTTGCTTATTTTGTTGCTACAGCAGATTTTAATCGAGACAGTAAACCAGATTTAGTTGTAGCAGATTCAGGTATCCCTCAACTTGGTTTATCGGGTAATGTTTTCGTTTTGCTAGGAAACGGTACGGGTGGTTTTAGTTCGCCTCTCAAATTAGATGCGGGTAGAAATCCTCTTTCTGTTGCTGTAGCGGATTTTAATGCTGATTCCTATCTCGACATAGCCGTAGCAGACAACAATACTAATGATGAAACAAATCCCGGTAGTGTTTCAATTTTACTGGGCAATGGTACGGGCGGATTTAACGATATTCCGACTAAATTTAATGTTGGGATAAATCCTAGTTCCGTCGCCGCCAGAGATTTTAATGGAGATGGCTTTCCAGACTTAGCTGTGGCTAACAATACATCTAATAATGTTTCTATTTTACTCAATCAACCGAGTATTCTTGAATTTACCTCTGCAACTTACCGCAATCCTGAAGGAAATAATGGTAATATCAAAACTGCTGTTGCTACAGTCAAACGCACTGGCGGAAGTATCGGGAAAGTTGCTGTGTCTGTAGGTTTATCAAATAATGTTGGTAGTGCTGAATCGAGTACAGATTATGTAAATAATTTCCCAATTACTGTTACTTTTAATGATGGCGATACTGCGGATAAACTTGTGGAAATTCCCATCGTTGGCGATACCGTTAACGAGGCTGATGAAACTTTAAATTTTCAGTTAAGTTCGGCAAGCGGTTATGCTAAATTGGGAACGACAACTGATGCTACTTATACCATCGCCAATGACGATATTAATAACAGTACAGTTCCAAGTATTTTAGAATTTACATCGGCAACTTACAGCAATTTTGAAGGCAATACTGGAGAAGTAAGAACTGTTGTTGCTAAGGTGAAGCGCACGGGAGGAAGTAGCGGGAAAGTTACGGCTTCTGTGGATTTAGCAAATAATCTTGGCAGTGCTCGATCGGGCACAGATTATCTGAATGTTTTTCCAATTACTGTTACTTTTGATGGTGGCGATACGGCGGATAAACTTGTGGAAATTCCCATCGTGGGCGATAGGGTTGTGGAGAATGATGAAACTTTAAATCTTAAATTGAGCGATGCGAGTGGAAATGCCAAATTGGGAACAACAACTGCTGCTATTTATACCATTACCAATGATGATGATAATGGTACAGTTCCAAGTATTTTAGAATTTACATCAGCAACTTACAGCAATCCTGAAGGCAATAGTGGAGAAGTAAAAACTGTTGTTGCTAAGGTGAAGCGCGCGGGAGGGAGTAGCGGGAAAGTTACAGCGTCTGTGGATTTAGCAAATAATCTTGGTAGCGCTCGATCGGGCACAGATTATCTGAATATTTTTCCAATTACTGTTACTTTTGATGGTGGCGATACGGCGGATAAACTTGTGGAAATTCCCATCGTGGGCGATAGGGTTGTGGAGAATGATGAAACTTTAAATCTTAAATTGAGCGATGCGAGTGGAAATGCCAAATTGGGAACAACAACTGCTGCTATTTATACCATTACCAATGATGATGATAATGGTACAGTTCCAAGTATTTTAGAATTTACATCGGCAAATTACAGCAATCCTGAAGGCAATAGTGGAGAAGTCAAAACAGTTGTTGCTAAGGTGAAGCGCACGGGAGGAAGTAGCGGGAAAGTTACAGTGTCTGTGGATTTAGCGAATAATCTTGGTAGCGCTCGATCGGGCGCGGATTATCTGAATGTTTTTCCAATTACTGTTACTTTTGATGGTGGCGATACGGCGGATAAACTTGTAGAAATTCCCATCGTGGGCGATAGGGTTGTGGAGAATGATGAAACTTTAAATCTTAAATTGAGCGATGCGAGTGGAAATGCCAAATTGGGCACGATAACTGATGCTATTTATACAATTATTAATGACGATCTAGTGCCGATACCAACTCCGAATCCGAATCTAATTCCCACTCCGAATCCGACGCTGGGAGGGACGGGTACGGCGACAAGTCCCCTACCAATTCCAATCGACTCGATCGACTTTTCAACTATCTCAACTTCCCCGCAGCTAATCAAGGAATTTCTCGAAGTTGCAACTTCCCCGCAGGCGATCGCAAATATACTTCCGATCGCAAATTCCATACCCGAACTTATTAATATTCTAACACCAACTCCATCACCAATTCCCACTCCTGCAACAACACCAACTCCCTCACCAATTCCCACTCCATCACCTATTCCCACTCCCGCAACAACACCAACTCCATCACCAATTCCCACTCCTGCACCAATTTTCACTCCCTTACCTATTCCCACTCCCGTAATAACACCAACTCCATCACCAATTCCCACTCCCTCACCTATTCCCACTCCCGCAATAACACCAACTCCCACGCCAATCATCACTTCTGAAACAACTCCAATTCTCGTACAAAATCAAGAAAATCGAGATGAAAATAATAGCTTTATTTCGCCTATTCCCGAAACAGAATGTATTTGCAATACTCTAATTTTGCCGGATCTCAAATCTTTGATGTCCGATCGCACTTATCATTTAATTCTACCTACTCCTGAAAACGATCGCGCGATCGGTACTAAAAATAACGATCTCATTTTAGGCAATTCTGGTCAAGACTCGCTCTTGGGAAATTGGGGAGAAGATTTAATTAACGGCAGAGAAGGAAATGATACAATAAATGGCTGTCAATTATCAGATTTTATTGATGGTGGCAAAGGCAATGATTCCTTGTTAGGAGGTAAAGAAAGCGATTTAATTGTTGGCAGTAAAGGCAACGATACAATTTTAGGTAATTCAGGAAATGATACTTTATGCGGTGGTGAAGATGACGATTATTTGAGGGGAGATGAATATGGCGATTTAATCGATGGTTGTGAAGGAGAGGATACTATTTATGGAGGTGAAGAAAACGATACTTTGATTGGTGGTAGCGGTAATGATGTTTTGAGTGGAGATTTGGGCGCGAATCTGCTGGTTGGTGGCGGCGGCAGTGATTTATTTATTTTCAAAGCGGGTAGCGGTTTGCAAACAATTGCCGATTTTGAAGATGGTAAAGATACGATATCCCTTGCTTCCAGTATGAGTTTTGCAAATTTAGAAATAGTGCAAAATGGCAATAATACTACAATTAAACTGAGAGATTCGCAAGTGGCGATCGCTCAAATATTGCAATTCAATTCGACACTTATAGGTGCTGAAGATTTGATATTTTTGTAATCTCTGATTCGGGTATTCCGTACTTAGTGTGCCAAACTATTAGTTTAATTAGTTAAAACCCAAGCTATGTATAAATCCAAGGAAAAAATAGATTTAAATTAATCAAGGTAAAACCGAAAATCCTTGCTATGTAAAAAGTTATGTTATTAATTTTAGATAAATTACCACATTAAGTACGGAAGAATCGAAACTCGATTTCTTTATCCCATTGTGTCGCCCTTCTCCCAGAAACCGGGTTTTTGCGATAACTTTTGCATCCTACCGAAATATTGAGGAAAAAACCCGGTTTATCGATCCACGCGATCGCCAGTTTTTCAATTACTTCCGCAACACCGAACTAATAATTATTGTCAAAGTCGCACTGGCAATTAAAGTGAAAGCAAGTTGCACCACCCACTGAGTTGCTTGCTGGTAATTAGAAAAGCGATCGTTGAACTTCTCGGAATCATTCGATAACCTATCCACACGACTAGATAGCTGGCCTACATTCGTCGATAGCTGGTCTACATTATTCGATAGCTGGTCTACATTCGTCGATAGCTGGTCTAATTTTTCGATTACATCCGCCAATCTTGGTTCTACATTTGGTGTACTGGTCATTTGTGGTTTCCTCTAATCCATAATTAGATTATACTATATTTATGGAACTATTGTTATCAAACATCGCATAATTCTTCGCTCCAAAAACCGCAGATGTCAGACAGATAAACACAGATGAACGCAGATATTTTTAGGGTATTTTGGTAAAAAACAAGGTTTCTAGACCCCTATTGTAAGTCCCATATATTAACTTTTATTACAAAAACTCGCCTTTTGCGTAAAAATCCCGCGCAAAATCGCAATACACAATAGAAGTCTTTCACCTTCGCAGCAAATTCACCCCCCAAAAACCGATGACAGCCACAACTATATCTATCGCCCCCATCGCCTCTTACAGCTACCGTCTAGCCACCGCAACCGATGCAAAGGCGATCGCCCCCCTCTGGCAAGCATTCGCTGCTGAACGCGAAGCGATCGACCCCTCAATGCTGGTCAAACCTAACTTTGACTTTGAAAAATACGTCACCAACCAAATCGAAAAACCCCTTTGTTTCTGTTGGTTATCAGAAGACAGTGACGCCATCATCGGCTGTCTATTTATCTATTATTATGACGAAGCCCCGCCCGCTAGTCTTCCCGAATACTTGACTCAACAACACGACATTGAAAATCCCTTTCAATCCCGCCGCGTCGGTTCAGTTTTGGGAATGTACGTTCAACCAGAACATCGGAAATCAGAAGCAATTCTAATGCTAGCTAAAAGTGCGATCGACCATGCTAAAACTATGAAAGTTAGTGATATAGATTTATTAATTGCTGCTGACCAAACTGGCATTCAAGCTATGTTACAGCGGGCTGGATTTACCAAAGCAGCCGTGCAATTTACTCGCCATTATGACATTCCCACTAATGCTGAATTACCGAGTTTGCACCCGCCGCATCCCGAATTTCCTGATGTGGAATTGCCTACACCGAGAGCAATTCCGCTGCGCCATCCCCAAACTAATGAACTCCTGCGCGATTCCCAAGGAAAACCTATCTTTTTGATGCCCTTAGTTGATGATAATGGTGAATTGCTGAAGTCATCTAATGGTCAACCTATTTACCCGGAATTGTTGCTCGATCCGGCTACTAATTCTTGGGTGATTGATGGGGAAGATAAATTGGTTACTTGTCCGATTTTGCGGGATGAAAATGGACAAATTGCCGAAAATCAAAACATGGTTTTATTCTCTCCTCCGGCTTACGATATCGCTGGCGGACAACCTTGTTTGATGCGAGACGCAGCAGGCAATTACGTATTTCAGGAAGTCGAACGAGATCGACAGGGAAAAATTGTAAAAACTCCTGACGGATTTCCAGTATTTAAACAGCCAAAAATTTTGGTAAATTCACTCTAATAGCCCCGGAGGCAGGGAGATTCAGAAACCGGGTTTCTGTGATAATCCTTCGCTGTCGCCGGCAGCAGGAATAAAAAATCCGGTTGCTTTGGATAAATTCTCGGCCTCTGCTTGGGAACCCATTCCTAACATTTGAGGCAGAGTCTCTAGATCTACATTACCAGACTCTGTCTGATAACGAGTAAACCGAAGTGCGATCGCCCATTTTTCAATTATTTCCGCAGCACCGAAGTGATTATCACTGTAATAGTAGCACTCGCAATTAAAGTGAAAGCAAGTTGCACTACCCACTCGGTTCCTTGCTCGTAGTTAGAAAAGCGATCGTTAAACTTCTCGGAATCTCTCGATAGCTTATCCACATCTGTCGATACATTATCTAAATTAGCCGATAGCTTGTCCAGTTTTTTAATTACATCTTATCGATCGACTGGTGAACCGACTATTTTAGCAAATGGGGATATTTTAACAGTACCAGAGCTTTTTCCCGGTTGGGAATTGCCCGTTTCGGAATTGTGGCCTCCGATTTTTACTGAGGAAGAAACACAATCCTGATGCGTTTAAGTTTGAGATTGTTGTTGCAGAAAATAGCCGACTAGATAAAGGGAACCGCACAAGATTGTGAGGTTTTCGTGGGTAACAGCCGCATCTAAGGCTGTGGTTAAGTCGGGAAAAGCTTGACAGACTGCTAATTCAGGGCAGATATTTTCCGCAATGGCGGCTAATTCTGTGGGGGATGTTGAGTTTTGATCGGGTACGGGAACTAGATAAAGCCGATCGCCCTTTTTGAGTAATGCTTGTAAAATATCATCGCAGTCTTTCGTCGCCAGAATGCCGATTACCCAGTTAATCGGTGACGGGGAAGTGGTAAGATTATCGACGTATTCGCGCAGGGCGATCGCAGCAGCGGGGTTGTGCGCGCCGTCAATCAGGATGTTGCGGTTTTTCCAAGTTGTCTGCTGAAGTCTTCCCGGCCATTGGGTTTGAGCGATTCCATTGGCGATGGCGGTTGGGGAGATTTGCCATCCTAGGTTTTGGAGAGTTTGGATAGTGGCAAGTGCGATCGCCGAATTCATTAATTGAACTTGTCCCAACAATGGCAATTTATATCTTATTGTAACCGCAGATAAACTCGAATTAACGCCGATTTCTGGACTTAGATAATATTCTACAAATCCGTCTTTTAAATCTAGCGCAGGTTTTACCCAAACTACCGGACAGTCTAATTCTTGAATGCGTTTTTCTACTACTAATCTAGCAGATTCCGGCAATTCTCCAACAACTACCGGACACTTTGATTTAATAATTCCCGCTTTTTCTCCAGCAATATCAGCGACAGTCGGGCCGAGGATTTGCCAGTGTTCGAGACTGATAGAAGTAATCGCACTCACAAGCGGAGTTTCGCAAACATTAGTCGCATCCAATCTACCGCCCAATCCTGTTTCAATCACCGCGATATCTGCTTTTTGTTCGGCGAAATACAGCCAAGCTGCGGCGGTGATGATTTCAAATTGAGTCGGAGTTTCGGTATTACCTTCCGCAGCCCTGACAACTTGTTCGAGACACTGTTGCAATGCTATTGTAGAAATTGGTTTTTGGTTAATGCAAATTCTTTCTGTCCAATCGATTAAGTGCGGGGATGTGTAGCGCCCGACTCGATAGCCTGCTGCTGTGAGTACCGATGAGAGATAAGCGCAAACGGAACCTTTGCCATTTGTGCCGGCAACGTGGATAATGGGTACTTGTTTGTGGGGGTTGTCGAGTTTTTCGAGGAGTTGGTGAATTCTTTCGAGGCCGAGGTGGACGCCGAAGTGTTGGTAAGATTGGAGGATGGAGTTTGCATTCATTGAGGTTTCATTTTACGAACCGCGAAGGCGCAAAGGGCGCGAAGGAAGAAAGAAGAAGGAAAGAAAGTAAATGTTGATAAATATGAATATTATTTCTCTGTTTGCGGGTTGCGGTGGGTTAGATTTGGGTTTTCGTTTGGCTGGGTTTAATCCGGTTTGGGCGAATGAATATGATAAATCGATTTGGGATACCTATCAATTTAACCATTCTGACACTATTTTAGATCGCAGAGATATCAGAAAAATTAATTCTGATGAAATTCCTGACTGTGTTGGGATTATTGGCGGGCCTCCTTGTCAAAGTTGGAGTGCGGCGGGCGCGAAACGCGGGATTGATGACAGTCGGGGTCAACTTTTTTGGGAGTATATCAGAATTGTCCGAGACAAGCAGCCTTTGTTTTTCTTAGCTGAGAATGTTAGCGGTATCTTAGCTCCTAGAAATCAGGAAGCTTTCACTTATATATTATCGCAGTTTGAGGAACTTGGGTATCGGGTTTCGTTCAAGTTGGTGAATGCTAAAAATTTTGGTGTACCGCAAGATAGGCAAAGGGTGATTGCGATCGGTTATCGTCAGGATATGGGTTTTGGTTTTGAGTTTCCCGAACCTGGAACCGAGGTTTTGACACTGCAAGATGCGATTTTTGACTTGCAGGCGATCGCGCCAATGCTAGTTAAGGGTAAATTAGATAATTATCACGATTCTGTCGCGAATCACGAATGTGCAGATTTGGGATTTTCCAGCATTTATATGTCGCGGAATCGAGTTAGAAGTTGGGGTGAACCTTCTTTTACAATTCAGGCCAGCGGCAGACACGCGCCTCTGCATCCTCAAGCTAATAAAATGATTTTAGTTGGCAGAGACAAGCGCATTTTCGATCCGAATTCGCCTCAGCCTTACCGTCGGCTTTCTGTGCGAGAGTGTGCGCGAGTTCAGACTTTCCCGGATGACTTTGTTTTTAAGTACAAGCAGATTGCTGACGGCTACAAAATGGTCGGTAATGCC
The DNA here is from genome assembly GCF_020883145.1 of Microcoleus sp. CAWBG27. Taxonomy (NCBI): domain Bacteria; kingdom Bacillati; phylum Cyanobacteriota; class Cyanophyceae; order Oscillatoriales; family Microcoleaceae; genus Microcoleus; species Microcoleus sp. CAWBG27. The sequence goes on along the minus strand of NZ_JAHREU010000005.1, from coordinate 131,904 downwards.
GTACCTGTTAATTTGGCTAGAGTTTTGGCAAGTAAGATTTTTCAGGATATTGTCATAGGGCATAAAGTAGTGGGCATCGTCGAACAAAAGCATGATAATCAGTCCTGGATGCAAAAAACCGCTATCTTAACATAAATCTCTCTATTCTCTCTCTGTGTCCTCTGTGTTCTCTGCGGTTAAATCATTCCGATTGGTCATCTAGGATAAAGTTGCGTGAATTTTTCAGAATAAATACTTGATTCTCTTTGATTAAATCACCCGTACATAGAAAAGGCAAGCGTTCTTGATAAGCTTTGATGGCGAGGATATAATCTTTGTCTGCAAGTTCGGTTTTGATTTTCTGTAATTTGTCAGCAATCACACCTAATAAGGTAATCTCACCACTTAATTTGTCAGCGTTAGGAGTGTGGATTTGCATCACAACTCCCTGAATTGTTGTATTGGGAATCCCGGTAATTAAGTCTGCTAAAATTTCAAGTTTTGATCGACTTTCTACGGACTCTAGTATTGCGATTGTCTCCCGGATTCGGGCAGCATAATCTCCGAGATTTTGTTGGTTGGGGAGTAATATTTCAAATTCCTCTCCGGCGACAGATTTGTGCCAAAGCATGGCATTTTCTAAGAAAGGTTGGTCTTCATTCCATCCGTGAATTTGCAGGTAATTTCTAACTTGATTTAGGTTGACAGTTTGGAGGGTTTCGCTATCTGGAAATGTGACTTTCATGGTTGAACTCCTTGGCTAATCCCCTCCATAATTGACTGAAGGGCGATGACTGTAAATTGATTGGTTTTGGGTATAGTGACTGTGACAGCGGTGGTGTTTTGTGTTTCTGGCATTCCCCGCAGAGATATCCAATATCCGCATTCCTTCATGCAGGTTTCTGTTTCCGACTGCGTTAACCAGTCTTCTATTGTTTCGGGGATTAAAACTACAACTAAAATTCTGGGAATGGCGAAGTCATCCATTTTTAAGTCATCGTAGTTTTTGAGTTTGAGGGGGTAGCGGAGCGAGTTATTTTCTCGAATATCTCTTGATGTCGATTTTAACTGCAATTCTAAGCGCGGTGATCGGATGCTACCTGTCCCTCCTTTGGCGGCTATTCCCCAGTCTACGCTATCGTCGTCTACAAATGGTTTGTAAAGAGAATAGCCTGCAACGCTGGCGATGGCTTGCAGGTAAGTGTTACTAAATTGTTCTTTTTGTTGGTTGATATCCACGATGGCTTGTATCTTTTATATGGTAACTCGATAGTCCTAGACTAATACCAATTTAGGTGATAAAACTCTGCTATTATCTAAGATTGCGGTGCGTGACTGCTGAGGCTTTCTACTACCGTACAAATTGATTCACAGTCACGCACCATACATGACTTGAGAAGTAGATTATCGATCGCCCTTAGCAGCATACACAGCATACAGTCGATCGCCCTTAGCAGCAGGTTTGCAGCAGCGCATTCGCCCCCTGAGTACACTCTGCTGGCGAAGTATACTCATCTCTGCATGGCTGATGCCACCCCGAGAAGCCACGAAAATCGCCTTCATTTTTTGCCAACGATCGCACAAATAGTTGTTTCTTGTTTTCTGCCTCTTAATTGAATACTTTTAACGGGTTTTGCTTCGTAGCTATCGCTCACCAAATCCCAGGTTTCTCCTGTTATTAATACCCGATAAGGATTGTCTTCTTTAATATCTTTATTCATTGGTTCTAACCTGGCGGCAATATTCACAGTATCTCCTAAAACCGAAAAATTTAATCGATTCCCGCCGCCGATAGTTCCAGCAATAATCGACCCTGTATGAATGCCTACGCCAAATTCAATTTTTGGCTTTCCTTCCCTTTCAAATTGCTGATTTAATTCTTTCAATCGTTCTGACATATCCAAGCAAGCGGCAATACAATTTTGAGCGTCCTGTTTGATTTCTTCAGGTTTAGTATGAGGAAAAGGAATGCCAAATATTGCCATAATTGCATCTCCAATATATTTATCGATCACGCCGTCGCGATTCATAATACACTCACTCATGGCATTTAAATATTGATTCAGCCAAGGCATCAATTCACTCGGAGATAGTTGCTCGGAAATGCTAGTAAACCCTCGAATATCCATAAATAAAACAGTGGCGACCATTTCTTGCGGTTGCATTTCGCCATTCTTAAATATTTCGTCTTTTCGCTGCCAAATTAATTCAGCAGTTTCTTTTGCCATGTATTTTTCAAACAGGCTCATTAATTGTTGTTTCTCTTGTTGTTCTCGCAGTTGCAGTCCAATTCCAGCTAAGACGATCGTACCAATCGGTGCAGCGATCGGCATTAGTAGAGAATTAAACGTAAATAACAAGAAAGAAACTGCATACCAGATTAGAGGGAAAAGGATAGCGATCGCAATTCGTCCCCTGGGCCCAGATTTCGATAATATCCCGCTAGTAATTGGCCCAACTAAAAGTAATATCAGCCAACTTGTCCAGCCAGGTAAATGTTGCAGCAATCGGTTATTTAGCAAGTTATCAATAACTGCGGCATGAAGGTAAATCCCGTGGGTTGGTGGAATTCGATCGAGAGGAGTCCGGAATGGATCTAAACCTGTTACTGTCGTACCTACTAATACCAATTTGTCTTTAAAAGCATCTTGGGTAATTTTACCTGCCAGAACATCAGCAAACGAATAAGTCGGTAAATATTGCACTTTTCCAGGCCAATTTATCCAAGCCTGCTGAAATTCTAGACTGCCATTATTAGGCGGTGATAAAAACTTTTCTAGCCCTCCAGATTGCGGTTGCTTGTCGGCGTTGTAAACGCGCAGCATGGCAATTCCTAATGAGGGAATATCTCGCACCCACAGGATGGCTTGACGACCGATCCCATCTGTGTCTGAGTTGTGCAAAATATGACCTCGATCGGCGGCTGCGGCCTCTAAAGTTGGTACAATTTGTAGCAGTTTTTTTTGGTCATCCGGAGCCTTGGCTAACACTACATTACCTATTGCACTCATAGCGTCTGCAAGTTGGCCATCTTGGGGACTGGCTTCGGCAAAAATAATGTCGAAACCAACGACTGCGGGTTTAGCAGGGGAAAGGGCTTGTAATAATTGAGTGTAGCGATCGCGCGAAAATGGAAATCTCCCCAACTTCGTTAAACTTGCTTCGTCTATGGCAATGACTACCACTCGTTTATCCCAAATAGGTTTGGGTAAAATTCCACTTTCGTGAAGTTGAAACAGGCTGTTAGAACTCAGTTGTTCCAGCGGTTTCCAGGCATCCAAATGCAATGCACCCAAGGAAATAATAGCAGCAGCAACTCCCGGCAGCAAGGATTGGCCGCGGGCAAAAAAAACTCGCAAACGAGGGATGATTAATTTAGTCATTACCTATTTCTTAATTAAACTTTCACCGAGTTCATAAGATACCTCATTTCCTACCGGACTGCGAACAACTAGCCAGTAGTCAGAGTTAGCTGGCCTCGGCACTACCTCGTCGATTTTACCTGTTCGATCCATCTTTAAGGGTTGGTCATTCAAATAGACTAAATTCAGCGGATCGACAGTACAAACGCATCGAACTTTGCCTGGACTGATGACTGATAAACTGATCAGTTCATAGTTCAGATTTTCTTTGAATGCCTGGGGTGGACTGGGAGGATTGCCGGGAAAAGTGACAGAAGCATAGCCCTTTTCTATCTTCACACTTTGCCCTTGAGCGCTAGCGTCAACCTTCCCCTCAAATAAGGCAGTGGCGGCTTTTCCCTCTGGGCCAACACCCACGGAGAATTCAGTCCCCCTGACGCCCACAACTCCGGCTGGGCTGTTAATTTCTAGGCGCGAATTGGCGTTAGTCAAGCGTCGGGCCGAAACTCTTGCCAATCCTGCGGGGACTGACAGCAGGGTAACTTTACCTCCGCCGACAGCAACGGACAGACCTTTAACTTGGACGGTGCTTAATTCTGCTACATTAATCGTAGCGATGCCAGAGTCTACGGCTAAAACCGCGCTAGATTGTTTGCCTGTGGAGATTTGTTGGCCGGCTGCTGTCAGGCGATCGCCCACTTTTGCTGGTCTGCCTTGATATGTTACGCTTCCCCTAACTTGCCGTACTTCTACCCACCGACTCCCCGGCAGTTGAATCTCCCTAGCCAGCAAAGGCAAGGCGAAAGTGATTAAAATACTAGCAAATAGGATTGTCAACCATTTAGAAATACCAGACCGATTTAATTTCATAACAAAAAATTATTTAGCCGAGACTATTGTCTAGATTACTATTCTTTCGGTAACTTATCAGGAAAATTTTTAACTAACAGGATGTACGCAGACACAATATATGTAGTGTGGATCACAACTACGTTAGCGAAGCACTCGTTGCAGGATCGCACCCCGCTTAACTATTAGGGCATCGGCTGCTCAAAGGCGATCGCCCTTGAGGCAATCGCTAACCCTTCTTGAAATCTCGAAACGGATAATATTGGCGTATTTTTTAGATGCTCAGCAGTCACTTATTATCACGTTTTAATGATGCCTTACAACTCCATGAATCGATCGCCCTCTGCATACAGCCGATCGAGCTTTAGGAAGGTTTGCAGCAGCGCATTCGCCCCCTGAGTACACTGTTCTGGCGAAGTATACTCATCTTCTGCATGGCTGATGCCGCCCCGAGAAGCCACGAAAATCATCCCCATATCGGTAAAGCGTCCGATTTCTTGGGCGTCGTGTCCGGCCCGGCTAATTAAATGCCTGTAACTAAACCCTAATTCTTGACAAACTTCTACAATTGCATTCTGAATCTTTGGTGCTGCTAGTGTTGGCTGTACGTGCAGCAATTGAGTTATTTCGATTTCGGTTTGGGTGGCAGAGGCTATTGCCCCAAACTCCAATTTCATTTTAGCTAACAACTGTTCCAAATTAGTTTCAGACAAATCGCGCAAGTCGATTTTAAACTCGACTTTTCCCGGCACAGTATTCGTAGCATTCGGCCACACAGTTAAGTAACCTACCGTTGCGACTTGTTCTCCTGGTGTTTCTACTGCCAGTTTGTTGACTGCTAGTACCATTTGTGAAGCAGCTACTAGCGCATCCTTTCTAGCGTGCATAGGCGTCGATCCAGCATGATTGGGGGTGCCTGTTACTCTCACTCCCAGGCGGTACTGTCCGACAATACCTTTGACTACTCCTATGCAGTCGCCCGTACTTTCCAAAATACCTCCTTGTTCGACGTGCAGTTCCACAAATGCTGCTATTTCTTTGGGATGGCGTTTTGCCTCCGCAATTTTCGACCAATCTCCGCCAATTTGTGCTAAACAAGTTTGGATGGAAGTGCCATCGCTGCGACGGTAATATTCGGGGTTGTTGACTGTATTTCCCGCCATGGCTTTGCAGCCAATAACGGTGCTTTCTTCGTCGGTAAATACGATCGTCTCAATGGCGTGTTCCAAGCGCAGGCCGTTTTCTCGCAACACCCGCACAACTTCAATTCCTGCCAAAACTCCCAAAACTCCGTCGAAATGGCCCCCCGTAGGAACAGTATCAATGTGAGAACCGGTTGCTAGTGCGGCACCTTCGCGCAATCCGGGATATCTGCCAATTGTATTTCCAGCCGCGTCAATCCGAACTGTCATCCCTGCTTCTCGCATCCAAGACTCAACAAGTTTGCGCGCCAGCAAATCTTCTTTGGTAAAAGCTACCCGACTGACGCCTCCTCCCGGCAGTTTGCCGATTTGGGCGAGTTGGGCAATGCTGCTGTTGAGGCGCGAACCGTTGACTGAAAGTGCTAGCCTAACTGTCATGTTACATTCTCCTATTTTGGTAAATTTAATGATGCGATCGCTCTTGTATTATTAATCATTTAACTAATTTTTTATATACAGTATGCAATATGAGTTAAATGTGTACAATAATGTAGTCTTGCCTACAACAGGCGATCGGCTGTAGCACTTAAACTGCTGCAATCAAAATACAGCACGCAGCATAAAGCGATCGCAGCGATTTAACTGTAGAAACAAGTACATTTTTATCGATCGGGTGATATGAGTCAAACAGCAATTGTAAGTAAACGAGTATTCATTTGCGGTTCCGCCCTGCGGGGCCAGCCGGACAACAGCAACCTGGGAGATGCAAAGTTCATCAGAGAAGCCAAAACTCGTCCGATTTACCACTTACACTCCGCAGAAAATGGCTGGCATCCTGCAATTTACGAAGTAGCTACCGGAGGCGTATCAATTCCGGGAGAAGTGTACGAATTAACTCCAGAAGACTTTGAACAGCTTGCAGCCGGGGAACCTCCACATATGTATCCATCCGATGTAATTTTGGATGATGGAGAAGTGTTGACGGCTTTTTTGTACCCCCGCGAGTTAGTGGAGAAATACGAATGGGAAGATATTTCCGATCGGGGTGGATGGGCCGCTTACAAAGCCGGTTCGTAGTAAGGACTTCAGTCCTCCCAGGTTCGTAGTAAGGACTTCAGTCCTCCCAGGTTCGTAGTCAGGACTTCAGTCCTCCCAGGTTCGTAGTCAGGACTTCAGTCCTCCCAGGTTCGTAGTCAGGACTTCAGTCCTCCCAGGTTCGCAGTCAGGACTTCAGTCCTCCTAGGTTCGTAGTAAGGACTTCAGTCCTCCCAGGTTCGTAGTCAGGACTTCAGTCCTCCCAGGTTCGCAGTCAGGACTTCAGTCCTCCCAGGTTCGTAGTCAGGACTTCAGTCCTCCCAGGTTCGTAGTCAGGACTTCAGTCCTCCCAGGTTCGTAGTCAGGACTTCAGTCCTTCTTAGAAACCATCGGTTTATGATATTCATGCCAGTGTCGAGCAATATCAATGCGGCGGCATATCCAAACCCTCTCATGCTGCTGTACGTAATCCAAAAAACGCGCCAAAGCCGCCGCCCGCCCAGGCCTCCCCACCAAGCGGCAGTGCAGCCCCACACTCATCATCTTCGGTGCAGTCTCGCCCTCGGCGTAGAGTACATCAAAAGCATCGCGCAGGTAAGCAAAAAACTGATCCCCAGAGTTAAACCCCTGACTCGTCGCAAACCGCATATCGTTATTGTCGAGAGTATAAGGAATTACCAAGTGAGGCCGATCGCACTCGTACACCCAGTAAGGCAAGTCATCCGCATAGCTGTCAGCATCGTAGAGAAAACCGCCTTCTTCCACTACTAGCTTGCGGGTGTGCGGGCTCGTGCGTCCCGTATACCAACCGAGGGGACGGCTGCCAGTAACTTGCGTGTGAATGGCGATCGCCCTGTGCAAATGTTCCCGTTCCGCCTCTTCCCCAAAATACTTATAATCAATCCAGCGGTAGCCGTGGCTGGCAATTTCCCAATCAGCCTCCAACATCGCTGCAACGGCTTCGGGATGCCTTTCTAACGCCATCGCCACCCCATAAACAGTCACCGGTATCTTCCGAGAAGTAAACATCCGGTGCAGGCGCCACAAACCGGCCCGACTGCCGTATTCATAACACGATTCCATATTCATGTGGCGCAGTCCCGATAGGGGTTCGGCGCCGACAATCTCTGACAGAAATGTTTCCGAAGAACCGTCGCCGTGCAGGATGCAGGTTTCTCCACCTTCTTCGTAATTGATCACAAATTGCAGTGCTATGCGCGATCGATCTGGCCATTGAGGATCGGGGGGATTTTGCCCGTAACCGATTAAGTCTCGCGGATAATTTTGTGACATATAAGTTATTTGTTAGTGGTTATTTGTTAGTGGTTATTTGTTAGTGGTTATTTGTTAGTGGTTATTGATAATAACCAATGCCCGATGCCCGATGCCCAATTCCCGATGCCCAATTCCCAATCTCAAATTATTGATGTTGTTCGATCTGTTGAATTTCTTTAATAACCCGCGCTTTACTGGCAATTAAATGTTCTTTAATTGCTGCGGCTGCTGCGGCTGCATTCTGTTCGCTGACAGCTTGAAAAATGCGACGGTGTTCGCTGCGGATTTCCAATACTCCGGGATTGTATTCCATCGTGCGAAGCCACACTAATATCATTTTGTCAAATACCTGATCTAACAAAGTTACCAACCAAGGATTGCCGGAACTTTGGGCTAGCAAGCGATGAAATTGGCAGTCAGCGTAGAGCAATTGATAATTTGTCAATTCGCCCGATCGCAAATATGTCGTACTTTCTGCCTGCAACACAATCGCTTCCAATTGTTGAACTTGAGCCGGTGTAGCATTTTGGCAGGCCTCGGCTACCGATAGCTGTTCCAAAGCAATCCGACAATCATAAAGATCCGCTGTATCTGCGATAGACAGCGTAGCGACGCGCAATCCGTGATGCGGATCTGCTGTAACTAAATTTTCACGTTGCAGTTCGCACAAAGCCTCTCTCACCGAAGTCCGGCTGACGTTGAGCATATCTGCCAGTTGAGTTTCGATCAAGCGTTCTCCAGCCGCTAATTCCCCCGACAGGATAGCAGTTCGGAGAGCTTGATAAGTCTGTTCGTGCAGAGATTGAGTGCGGCGAATCGCGCGAAATGAAAGACCCAAAATCAGTTGTCCTTAAGTTAAAATTAGAGTTAATACTGTTGTTAAAAATTTTTGATTCAGCCTCATGTCTAAGATGTTTATGTTAAATAACAGTTTGGTTGGGCTGACTCGTTTTCAATGATACATCACATTGACGCTGGTGTAGCAGGACTGTCGGGAAAGCGCGCGAAATTCGGTTGCATCGGACATCTTGCACGCCTTGTGAAGCGGGTTATTTGGAGCCTATTCGTGGGAGGGGGCGGGTTTATTTAACCTGTTTGCTACGTTTTTACTCCTTGGTGAACCCGCCCCTACAGCGGATGGGAAACGGTGCAATATTTCAGTTAAGATTTACCCGCCAAAACCACGATCGTCCATCCTGTAGGGGCGGGTTCACCGATAATATTTGACCCAGATTCATAATCTCATAAACCCGCCCCCACCCACTAAATAAACCCGCCTCTACCCCTTGCTTAAAAGCTGAACTGAGTGCGAAGATTGCCCACAAACACGGTGGGATTGCCATCAAAGTTGTTGGCATTAAAGATAGCGTAGAATGCCGGGACGATCGCAATATTATTAGTAATTGGGTAATAATACGAACCCTCTACCTCGTACTGAGTACCTCCATTGCCACCGCCCGAGAGCAAAAACCTGCGACCCGAGATATAATCGTGGGGAACTACAAATGAAAGCACGCCCAGCGCGCCCTGTTTTCCCAGATCCGGAAATCCCATTCCAACTTGCAAAGATTGTACTTTAATGTCTCCGCCAGAGCGATCGCGATTTACCGGATTCACCTCAAGCTGGCCGTAGGAATACCGCCCAAACAAACCAAAATTCCGGCTCAACAACCAATCAAAATTAACCACAAAAGTATCGGCACCGGAGTCTCTAACTCTTCCCCCAAAACCGTCATCCGCATAACCGTAAGGCAGCGGTTCGCCCACAGCACCGCCAATAAATCCATTATAAGGTTTGAGGCTCGATCGCGCGTAAAGCAACCGCAGATTGAAAGAATTGCTGGGGGCGTATTCCAACTGCGCTGTCATCGTGTTGGAACTGTTGAACAAACCATCCCTGGGATTGCTAGCAGTATTATATACAGCAGGATTCAAAAATTCGGTATTTTCAGCCATATAAGCAGCCGTAAACCTGAGCGGTTTGGCAACTTGCCAAGTGACAGCAGCGCCCGATCCGCGATCGACTGCATTTAACAGTGTACTTCCGTTCGAGTTAAAACTCGTTGCCCCTTTCAGAAAAAATGTAAAGCGATTGCCGTCAAAATATCGATAATAATTCAATCGCGGCCCGATCGCAACTTGGACTTTATCTCCGACGGGAAACGTGTAGGACATCTCGCGAAGTCCCACAGCATTAGCCGTTGGCGCACCAGTTTGATCTAAAAAAGGACTTCCCCACGAGTTGTAAAAACCACCCGAAACTAATTCGTTTGCAGGCGAGTTGCCGTTGCCAAAAACCAACTGAGTTACGAGGGAATCTTTGCCAGTAAACGAAGTATTTAGAGTCAGGAAAGCGTAGTAACTAAAAGTAGTTTCAGGCTGCCCGCGCTCAACGCGAGTCGGTCGGTTGTTGGCATCGCGAGTCGGGGTAGCAAAGGGGCTTTCCGGGGCGGTGCGGCTGCGTTCTGCGGTGATATCGCCTGTCGGAAATGCTGAGGTGAGGTTGAACCAAACCGTCGCATTGAGTTTTGTGGTAGTTGAGAATTGATTCGATTCTAAATTCGCCGTGCGAGCTTCTAATATATCGATTCTACCGCGCAGCGTTGCTAGTTCTGCGGCAAATTCTTCTTGCAGTCTCTGGAGTTTCTGTAAATCCTCTTTTTTAACTAAATTCGAGGTTCCTGCTGTTATCAACTCAGCAACTTTATCGAGGCACGCATTCAAACCTGCGGCGAATTCGTAGCGAGTCATGGCTCGATTTCCGCGATAGGTGCCGTCGGGATATCCAGCTATGCAGCCGTAGCGTTCAACTAATGATTGCAGTGCTTGAAATGCCCAATCTGTGGGTTTAACGTCGCTGAGTTGAGAAACTGAGGTGACTTGTTCCATCTCCGGCGAGGCGGAAGGATTGGTTGCTTCTAAGCTGTCTGCCTGGACTTGGGTGATGTTTGTCGGTGCTGGTTTTTCTGGGGTTTGAATTGATTCTGATAAGAGGTTTGATTCGCTGGATTCTTGAGTTGCTGTATCTGCCGGTTGCAGATTATTTGGTTGGGAAGCTGCGGCGACTTCCGATTTTTTGTTTGTTGTTAGTTCCGGTGAAATATCGGCAGTTGGTTCTAGGATTTGTGCAGGCTTTGTCTCTGTGGAATTTGGCTCTAGCGCAACTGGCCATCTAGTGGATTTTTCGGATGCTATATTTGTCTGCTTGACATCGTTGGCTTGAGAAATTTCTGCTGTTTTTTCGCTGTTTGTCGCGAGGGAAATACTCTCGGGTTTTTCTGGCTTTTGTGGTTTGGCATCAGCGATTATTTCTGGCGTTGATGCGGGATTTGGTGCTGTTTCAATTTGGGCGATCCTCTTCGTTGGCGTAGCCCCCGTAGGGGCGGGCTTCGCTAACGCACTTTGTGACTGGGCGGCATCAACCAGCGGTAAGTCGGCTGGCGAGGCTATTGCTTGCTGAGTTTCTGTAGCGGCAACTTCCGCAGCAGAGCTTGCCGGAGAATGCAGCAGGCTCATACAAATTAGTGCTGGCGTTGCTGTCAGCAGGATTTGGGAATAAAAATTTTTAGACATTATCCTCACACCGTAAATATGTATGTTCAATCAAATTGTTTGTAGTAATGACTTTAGTCATTATTAAGAGAGGACTGAAGTCCTTACTACGAACCTTTTTAGGACTCTTTGTCCTTATTACCAACTTTTGAGGACTGAAGTCTTTACTACGAACCGGGATGCGGACTGAAGTCCTCACTACAAACCGAAGTAATCATTTTAGTCAGTTTTAAGTCAAGGGTTTGCGATCGGCAGCAGGAGGTAAAGCTCGCTGCTCTAGAGGAGGTAAGTAGCTTTCATCAAATATCTTATTGACTGGGGGAGCTTCTATTTTTAAGGCTCCTGCTACTTGTTTTGCTGTCGCTTCCAGACGAGTTGGATCGACTCCGCCCAAGCCAACTTTTTCAACTTCGGGAGAGATATAGAGTCTTTCTAGGGCGATTTGCAGGCGGCGCTTTTCGGCGTTTTTGTCCATCAAGCTATCTCCCACTTTCGCTACCGACTCCAATCCGGCTGCTGGATCTTTTAATGTGTCTTGCAGTCCTTTAAAATACGCTCTCAAAAATCCTTTGACTACTTCGGGATTCTGGTCGAGAAACGCTTTTTGACCACGATCGCATTTCCGTACAAATCTAGACCGTTCTCATTATAGTAGAATACGTTTATATCTTCTGGCTTTTTGCCTGCTTTTTCTAATGCCGGGATGATGGTTGTGGCAAATCCGCTCACTGCATCGACATCGCCTTTAATTAGTAAGGTTTCCCGCAGCTTTGGTTCCATTGTAATCCACTCTACGCTGTCGGGCTGCACCCCTACTGTTTGGGCAAATACCGGCCACAGTTTGCGCGGTGCATCTCCTGGTGGAGATCCTAGCTTTTTGCCTGTCAATCCTTTAGGATCTGCAATGTTCTTCGACTTGAGGCTGACAATTGAAAAAGCCGATCGATTGTAAGGCACTGCAACTGCTACTACCGGATCGTTGGGATTCTTGGCGTTGAACTCCATCATCGAGTAAATATCGCCAAATCCGATCTCGAATTGACCTGCTGCTACTTTGGTGATGGCGTCTGACGAACCGTAGCCCCGCTCGATTTTAACATCCAATCCTTCTGCTGGGAAATATCCTTTGTCAATGGCGATCGTCAGCGGTGCGTTGTCGCCTTATGTTTTTCTGTGCCTTATGATACTATTCTACAACTATTTTGGGGGAATGTATCGGGCGATCGGGTGATATTTTCCAGTTTGTATGTGGTTGCGCGTTCACTCGCCCTCATGAGCGCTGAAACGCAAGTACGTACCAAAGAGCGCTGAAGCGCAACTACGTACCAAAGAGCGCTGAAGCGCAACTACGTGCCTGAAATTTCAGTCTTGTTTCCCAATTGCTGACTCAAGGCGAAACCGCGCAATCTCATAGATTTCTGTTAAAGCCTGCTGCATTTCAGTTTCTGGGGAATTGTTGAGGCGGCGCTCCAATGCTTCAAGAATGCTGGTTTTTGTGTGGTTTTTCACCGCCACAATGAAGGGAAAACCGAACTTTTTGCGGTACGATCGGTTGAGGAATTGCAGGCGATCGAACTCTGCGACAGATAGCCGATCCAAACCTGCGCCGGCTTGTTCGTTAACCGATGCTACAGCCATTTTTGCTTTGCTTCCCAAGTCCGGGTGTGCTTGAATTAATGCTAATTTTTCTTCCCCAGTCATGGAATTGACGGCTGTTACCATTTTAGCGTGCAAGTCGGCTGTGGAGGCAAAAGGGCGATCGTCCCAAGTGCAACGGGCGACTGTGGGAGTGCGTTCAAAAATCGCGCCCAAGGCTTCTGTAAATACCTCCTGGCTCATTTCGTTGAGTTCAATGAGAGAGTATTGCATTGTCGATCGCATGAATTAATTTTAGTAGTATGTCATTCGGAGTGAAACGAAAAAAATTGCGGACTAAAGTCCTCACTACAAACTGTCAACTGTCAACTGTCAACTGTCAACTGTCAACTGACTTTAGTTTGTTCAACTTCGCCGTGGGCTTTTAACAGTGCAGCAATTTTGCGGCGGATGATGATTCCCGGCTTATCTGTCAGCATATGCTGTTCTTGTGCGATGTCGAGCGGTACGTCCCAATCTGTTGTTTCTAAAATCCGCTTGTCTTCTAAAGTAACAGCGCGATCGAAGGCGATAATATCGCTGGTTTTTGCCTCGCTTTCGGTATCGTTGCGGAGGCAAAACTGCACCATTTGAGAAGTTGAATCGTCAATCGGAGTCATGGTATTGACGATGATGTGAACGAGTCCGTTTGGGTAAGCAATCCGCAGCTTGACGGTAAACGGCAAAAACCAAATTCCGTCTATTGTCCGCACGGTTTCTGCTTGCTCTATGTTTAAGTTTTGCTGTTGTTCGGCGGGATTGGCGACACCCAAAACACTTCGGTAATGCAGTTCCCATTCTGTTTCTGTAAACTCCATCACATCGGGCGTGAGATGCTCTTCGCTGCCGAAAGTTGCGGTATGTACAAAAGTAGGATGAGCCATATCTAATTCGTTTTCCATCACCCGCAATCCCGCACAATTCCAAGGTTCGTAAAATTCGTGAATTTGGCGGTAGTTGGGGTCTGCTGCTTCGGTAATATTGGGAATCTCGGCGATTGGTTCCCCCAAACAAACCCAAACGTATCCGTAGCGATCGCAAGCCTGATAAGATTTTACTTTGTAGTTGCCAGAAATCGAGCCGTTTGGCTGTTGCGGAACGCTGACACAAGTTCCTGACGAGTTGAATGTCCAGCCGTGGTAAGCACAGGAAATGTTGCCGCTGACAACTTTTCCCAGGGAAAGTTTAGCAGTGCGGTGACAGCAGCGGTCTTCTACTGCTGCGGGTTTACCTTCAGAATCGAGCCAAAGTGCGATCGGCTGATCTAATAATACAAAAGGTTTTGGCTCCCCGGACAATTCGGCTGTGGGAATCACTGGATACCAGAATCTTTTGAAAACAGCTTGCTTGGTAACTAACATAATTCCTCCTCTTTTAAATAATAACTCAACCCATCTTCGTTCCATCCGCTACATCCGTTCCAAAATCCGTTGCCGAACTTCCTTCTTTTCAACTACCGCGATAGGTACTGTAAGACCAAGGAGAAACAAGCAAAGGTACGTGATAATGTGCGGTGACATCCGCGATGCCGAACTGAATTGGAACGCTGTTTAAAAAAGGCGGATCGGGCAAATTTTGACCAGATTGCGCGAAGTATTCGCCAACTGCAAATACTAATTCGTAAATTCCCGATTTGAACTCGCTTTCTGATAATAGCGGAGCAGCCGTGCGGCCGTCAGCATTAGTTGTTACAGTTTTTAGCAGGATCTTGGCGCCGGAGTTGGGGTCAATTGATTGTAGGGCGATCGACATATTTGCAGCCGGACAGCCGCGGGCTGTGTCGAGAACGTGAGTAGTAAGTTTGCCTGACATTATTTTCAACAGTTGACAGTTAACAGTTGACAGTTGACAGTTTGATAGCGACATCTACCTAGAAGGAAGAGGATTTGAGTAATGAATAGTCTGATTTTAATTTCTCCCTCAAATGGAGAGGCTTTCAATCCATTCTTTCAGACCAGGTTAAATGCTGATTTTTGCTCGATTTTTCCGCTAATTTTTTCGTGGTAAGATAAGAGAATAACAGAGGTAGAGCCTCTGCATATCCGTTTTCAAGAACAGCCAGGTAACCACTTTACATCCGCTACATCCCGCACATTGCTCGTTGCCAAACTTCCTTCTACTTAGTGTAACGGGCCTGCCATGATGACTTTGGCGATCGCATCTGTCACGTCAGTTGGCCGTTCCTTAGCCAGTTGTTCGTACCAAAGTTGTGTCACCTGCGGATCTTTGCCGTGAATTTGTTCGGCACGCTGGCGCGCTTTTTCGACAACTGCATTCGCCCGCTGCTTGCGCTCAGTTTCGTAGCGTTTGAGGGCGTATTCTACGCCTAAATTCGTAGTCGAAAGGTAGTTGCTGAGTACCAGTCCATCTTCCATGGCTTGACAGCCTCCCTGGCCCAAATCCGGGCAGGTAGCGTGGGCGGAATCTCCCAGCAAAGCAACTCTACCGCGAACGTAGGAGTCGATCGGGCCTACGTCGTGAATTTCCGGGCGGGCGACTGTTGCGGGATCGAATCTTTCTATCAGCAATTGCACTGGTTCGGCCCAACCTGTAAAATGTTCTTTAAGTTCGGCTTTGTAATTGTCGGGATTGGCGGGAGTTCCTGTGGGTAACGGAACATCGAAGAAAAAGTAAAATCGATCGCCCGCTACGGGCATTAATGAGGCGCGCTTGCAGTCACCGACATAAATCGCCCAAGTATTTTTCGGCGCTAGTGCTTCATCCGCCGCTACTAGCCCGTTCCAATTGATATAACCGCCGTATTTCGGCTGTACTTCGCGGCCCAATACATGGGTTCGCAAAATTGAGCGAACACCGTCAGCAGCCACCAACAAATCGCCGCGCGCTTTGTCTCCATTCTCAAAAATTGCAGTTACTCCGGTTGCGTCTTCTTCCACAGCAATACATTTGCGATCGAGCTTGACTTCTCCCTTAAAAGCTGCTAATAACATTTGTTGTAAGTCGCGGCGCGCCACCGGATAAGGACGCTGACCGACTTGTTGAATTAGTGGCATTAAATCGATGTCATTTAGCAGTTGACCGATTTTGGTGCGGTATTCCATGCGCTCCATTTTTCCGCCAATTTGCGCCATTTTTTCGCCTAAACCAAGGCGGTTGAGAACTTTGACGCCGTTCGACCACATGGAGATACCAGCGCCTGCTGGACGCAGTTCTTTGACGCGATCGTAAATTGCAACTTCATAACCTGCTTGTTGGAGGGCGATACCCGCAGTTAAGCCACCAATTCCGGCACCGATAATGACAACTTTTAAGTCGTGCATTCTGTGTTTCTCCTGCTGAGTGAAATCCTAATACATACTATTTTAGATTTTAGATTTTAGTATCGAGAATTACATCTATTGTATTTATATCAAGGTCTGTCAATCACCCGTAATACGAACCTGTTTGTAGTGAGGACTTTAGTCCTTCTTGGATTCGGACTAAAGTCCGTACTACGAACCTGGTTTGTAGTGAGGACTTTAGTTCTTCAGGTTTGTAGTGAGGACTTTAGTCCTTCTTGGATTCGGACTAAAGTCCGTACTACAAACCTAAAAAAACAACTTACACACCATACATATTAATTTGGAATTAGCCTAAAAACTTGGTTAATTCACCAAGATTTTGCCCAATCGCATTTGTCCCGCGAATGTGAGATAGGGGAGAACCTCCGTACAAAAAACTATCCAAGCTGACTTGATAATTTTGCTGCACCGCCAAATCCAGCCACAAATTCTTAAATGCCGCTCCCGGTTTGTAGTCGGGAATGTTATGCTGGTAGTAGGGAAAACTGTCAAGGCAAGTATTGAAAAAGTTCTTGCGGCCGCAATGCTTTAAATACTGATATCGCGGTTTGAATTCAGTTTGATTTTGCAATACTGTATGAATCGTATCCGCTAAGGATTCCGCGTCAAATTTGGAATAAAGACCCGCACCTTCCGGGAAAACGGGCGAGTTTCCTCGGGCGTATTGGTTGAATTCTTCAAAACAAATTACGGGTACGTTGCAACTCATGGCTTCGGTAATTCCCCGGTTTTTGCCTTCGAGGAGGGAACCCAGGACGAATGCTTGCGCCCGCGAATAATAGTTAGGGATTTCTTGGTAGTAGTCAACTCGCGGCAGTAAGTTGATGTAGTCGGAGGTATTTCCTAAAATTGTTTCAACTTCGTGCAATTCTTTTAAGGCATTCTCGTCAAGAGTTTTCAAGTTATTGACATCAAAGTCGTGACCGCTGACAACTGTTAATTTTATGAGTTTTTGCGGATACTTTTGCCGATAAACTTTTAAGGCTTTGGCAATCATCGGCAAGTTCTTTTCTTCGGAAAATCGGGCGACTGCGAGGAGTTCGATGTCTTTGGCGGGGACGTTGCGAGGGGAAATTAAGTATTCGTTGATAAAGTCGGTGTCTTGTAGCGGTATAATTGGTTTGTTGGCGCGATCGGGATATGTTTCGCGAAACCACTTGGCTCGCTGCGGATTTTTGTATAAACTAGAGTAAGCGTCGGCTACGGGTGCCCAGGAGTAGGAGATTCCGGGGGAATAGGTGAAGGAATGAAATACTGAGGAAAGTTGGGGAAATAGTTTATTTATCAGTTCGACTCCTTCGCTGAAGTAAATCCCTTTGATGAATTTTCCTTCGTAAAACAGCGGGGGAAGCAAGACGTAGAAACTGACTGTATCGAAGCGGTGGGGTTGGTCTTCAAATATCTCCCAGCTAAAGGCGTCTAAGTCTGCATAGATTTCGGCGATTGGTTTGTTGATGTGGGGGTTGCGTAAATAGGGTTTTTGGCGATCGTAGTTTCCGCGTACCATAGATTTTGTAGTATGATTGTTTAACTTTTTTATTTAACCGCAGAGAACGCAGAGGGCGCAGAGGAGGAGAAGAGAGAGTTTTTTACAAGTCGTTTAAGGGTTTTTCTGGTGGTTTAGTGTCGTCTATTGTTAGGGCTAGTTGGTAGATTTGGCGGCGGGAGATGGATGTTTGTTGGGCTAGCTGGCGGCTGGCTTGGGAACGGCTTATTCCTGCTTGGATTAATGTTTGCAATTCGGCTTTGATGGCGTCTTCTGAGAAAATTGGTGCGTTTGTTTGGACACCGGCAATCACTAGGGTAAATTCTCCCTGGGGCTCGCGGGTGGTGTAAAGTTCGATCGCACTTTCCATACTACCGCGCCAAAATTCTTCGTGCATTTTAGTCAACTCCCGCGCCAGCACAATCTGTCTGTCGCTTCCCAAGCTGTTTGCTAAATCTTGTAAAGTTTGCCGCAATCGGTGGGGAGATTCGTATAAGATAATAGTCCGAGATTCAATTTGCAAATTTTCTAAACTGAGTTGGCGTTCTTGACCTTTGACTGGCAAGAAACCTTCAAACACGAATCTATCTGTTGGCAATCCAGACGCACTTATCCCAACTATACAAGCACTCGGGCCGGGAATCGGAATAATATTGATATTAGCATCGGCGCAGGCTTTGACTAACTCGTATCCGGGGTCGGAAATTCCCGGCATTCCGGCGTCGGTGACGAGGGCGATACTGTTTCCTAACAGCAGTTTATCGATTAATTCCGGGAGTCGCTGCTGTTGGTTGTGTTCGTGATAGCTGATTTGGGGCGTTTTGATTTGAAAGTGGTGTAAAAGTTTGCCTGTGTGGCGCGTGTCTTCGGCGGCGATGAAGTCTGCTGCTTGCAAAATTCGGATGGCGCGATATGTCATATCTTCCAGATTGCCGATCGGCGTTCCGACAATGTACAGTGTTCCTGTATTGGGATTTGCTTGCATTTTGATAAGAAGAAGGAAGGAGGCAACGGATAATGTACGGGATTTAACGGATGGAAGATGATTAAACCGCGAAGACGCGTTAGGCGAAGCCGCGCGTAAGCGCTAGGACACGAAGGAAGAAGGAAGGAGGCTTTAGGGAAGAACAGATTTAATAATATATGTAAAAGATAATATGAAAACTGGATTGTTTTTGGGATTGGCAACTTTGGATTTAGTTTATTTAGCCGAGAAGCCTCCGGGGGAAAATCAGAAAGTTGTTGCTGTTGATTCTACCATTGTTGCGGGCGGGCCGGCGACAAATGCTGCGGTGGCTTTTAGCAGTTTGGGGAATGCGGCGGTGTTGGCGGGGGTTTTCGGTACTCACGCGATCGCCCAATTAATCCGTGCAGACTTAGCAGAGTACAATGTCAGGATAATGGATTTGCAGCCAGGGCGATCGCACTCTCCGCCAGTCTCTTCGATTATCGTAACTGAACAAACGGGCGATCGGGCAGTAATCTCAGTCAACGCTACTAAATCCCAGGTTGACAGCCAAGCAATTAACCGAGATATTTTAACATCAGTTAATATCATACTCTTTGACGGACATCAAATCCCAGCCAGCCAAGAAATTGCTCAACTCGCCCAATCAAAAAACATTCCAATCGTCCTCGATGGCGGCAGTTGGAAACCCGGATTAGAAAAAATATTGCCCTTCGTTGAATGGGTTGTATGTTCGGATAACTTTCATCCGCCCGACTGCCACAATTCCGAACAAGTCTTTGCTTATCTCTCAGCAGCCGGAATTCCCAACATTGCCATCACGCGCGGCGAAAAACCAATCCAATACTTGTGCAAAGGAAGTTTTGGTAGTTTAGAAGTGCCTCAAATTCAAGCCACAGACACATTAGGCGCCGGCGACATCTTCCACGGCGCATTCTGTCACTACATTTTACAAGAAAACTTTACAAACGCCCTAATCGCCGCAGCTAAGATAGCATCCGATTCCTGCAAATTTTTCGGAACCCGCCAATGGATAAAAAATCTGCAACCTTAACTTTAAATTAACAAAAAAATCCGGACAAAAGCGATCGCACCCAGAAAACTCAAACAGCCAACACTCATTAAGCTAAAATAGTCCTAGCAACCCTTTCAAAACTTTTCAACTCCTCTCCTCTCTTCCTACCCTTCGGGAACGGCTTCGCCGAACGCGCCCTTTGCGTCTTCGCGGTTCGCAAAAAAAAATCACAAATCCAACCAGATTGCTATATTAGTTAAGCAACTTCAAGCAAAACAAAACCACCCCAAAACAAAACACTCCAATCATGCCTGACACCCAACCCCTAACCATCACACTTCCCCCTTTGCGGATTACCCTAACCGAAGAACAACAGGTTAATCTAGAATGGCTGACGCAAAACTTACCCAATCTACTCGCAGCAGCGCCAAGCAAACCAGAAGTCCCCGACAACCTCAAACAGTGGGTGGCGGCCAACAAATTATTAAATCAACCAGATACAGACATCATTCAAGGCCTAATAAATACAGGCATTGATGCCGAAACAGCAACCGCAGAAGTTACCAAAATATCCTCTCATCCGTACTTCCAAGCAGGCAGCCATTACGTGCAGTTATTGCAGAAACTGGAATCGCAACTCACCATTAACAATCAATTAGCAGCCCTCTCTTCCAAGTTTGGCACAATCGAACGCAAAAGCAGTCTTTCCCGAGAGTATTTTCTGGAAAATTATTACGCTAAAAATACTCCGGTAATTATTACCAACATCATGCACAACTGGAAAGCCTTACAGTTGTGGACGCCAGAGTATTTGCAGGAAAAATATGGCGATGCAGAGGTGGAAATTCAAGCCAACCGCAATTCCGATCCGGATTACGAAATTAAGATACACAACCACAAAAAAACCGTTCAGTTCCGCGAATATATAGATATGGTCGTCAACGGCGGCCCTAGCAACGACTGCTACATGGTTGCTAACAACCAAACTCTGGAAAGAGAGGAATTTAAGCCGCTATTCAACGACTTTGAAATTTTCCCAGAATATCTGACTCCCGACGATACCAAAGGCAGAATTTTCTTTTGGTTTGGCCCGAAAGGTACAATTACACCGCTACACCACGACCCGGTTAACTTAGTTTTAGCACAGGTATCGGGACGCAAACTGATTAAGTTGATTTGTCCCCAGCAAACACCTCTGCTTTACAATCATGTCGGAGTTTTCAGCAAAGTTGACGGTGAAAATCCTGACTATGACAAATATCCGCTTTACAGAAATGCAAAAATCATTGAGGTGATTTTGGAACCGGGAGAGGTTATCTTTATTCCTGTGGGTTGGTGGCATCACGTAAAATCGCTGGATGTGAGTATTTCGGTTTCGTTTACTAATTTTGTGTTTCCCAATTATTACGAATGGAAATATCCTCATATTAATTGGTCGTAGGTTGGGGTTCGCTTTACAAAAACACTCCCAAAATCCCGTAGGTACTGTCTTGACAAGTCAAGAAGGGGCGATAGAAAAATTGAGTCGAAAGGCTTTTGGGACTTAAAAACCCCAAAAGCTAAATGCACCAACTAAAGTCTTCTCTTCATCCCTTGGGCTTGCCTTGACAACTAGAATAACTTCTAGCCCTACTTATTCAGCCGATACCATTGTCCTCCATTCAAATCTCTATTCTCTCTCTGTGTCCTCTGTGTTCTCTGCGGTTAAATTATTCCCATACAACTCGAAACGATAATATTAGTTTTACTAAAGAAGGACTAAAGTCCTCACTACGAACCTAGGATAATAATTTTAATGCCGATATTTACCTATATATATTGCGGCACAGATTTCCATTATTTAATGATATGTCAAGTTGCCAAAAAAAGCAAGGGGCGGACTCAAAAAAAAGTCGCCCCAGCTTTAATGAAAAACTACCTTTGATTCCAAGCCACCGCCGTATCAGTGACAGCTTGGTCTACAGGTTTTTCACCTAACATTGCCGCTTGCAAATTGTCATAACCTGCATTCAGATCTCTATTCTCTCCCTCTGTGTCCTCTGTGTTCTCTGTGGTTAAATTATTCCCATACAACTGGGAACGATAATATAGCAGTTCTCAGAAAGATTCGCGGACGTTGTTGGGCTTGGGCCCTCTTAGTTTAAGCGGTTATGTAAGCTGTCAATTATACCTCATCTTTTTGATAAAGGCTATATTACTTTTACTAAAGAAGGACTAAAGTCCTCACTACGAACCTAGGATAATAGTTTTAATGCCGATATTGACCTATATATATGGCGGCACAGATTTCCATTATTTAATGATATGTCAAGTTGCCAAAAAAAGCAAGGGGCGGACTCAAAAAAAAGTCGCCCCAGCTTTAACGAAAAACTACCTTTGATTCCAAGCCACCGCCGTATCAGTGACAGCTTGGTCTACAGGTTTTTCACCTAACATTGCCGCTTGCAAATTGTCATAACCTGCATTCAAATCTCTATTCTCTCTCTGTGTCCTCTGTGTTCTCTGCGGTTAAATTATTCCCATACAACTGGGAACGATAATATTAGTTTTACTAAAGAAGGACTAAAGTCCTCACTACGAACCTAGGATAATAGTTTTAATGCCGATATTGACCTATATATATGGCGGCACAGATTTCCATTATTTAATGATATGTCAAGTTGCCAAAAAAAAGCAAGGGGCGGACTCAAAAAAAGTCGCCCCAGCTTTAACGAAAAACTACCTTTGATTCCAAGCCGCCGCCGCATCAGTGACAGCTTGCTCTACTGTTTTTTCGCCTAACATTGCCGCTTGCAAATTGTCATAAATTGCCTTTTGCAACTTCTTAACATCCTTGAGAGGCGGAATCAACAACTCTGCTTTGTCCAACCCAGAAGCGCTGATAATCCTAGCTCGATCGCTCGAAGCAGCATCGGCAGGCACGCTCTTAAAATAACCGTCCTGCAAAGTCTCAACCGTGGAAGGCAAAACATTGGCAGCCTTGGCAAAAGCTAACTGATTTTGAGAGTTAGTTACGTACAAAGCAAACTTGACAGCATCATCAGGGCGCTTGCTATCGCGAGGGACAACTAAATTCATTACTGCCACAGTTTTCTTGCCAGTTTCTCCGGTAATTTGAGGCGCAGCAGTTGAAACAGCACCAATACTCGGAGCATTCTCGGCGATCGCCTTTAAAAACTGAGGCCCGGAACCCAACAAAGCAGTTTCTCCAGCTTGATAAAGCTCGATCGCCCTCCGGTGTCCCTGCACCAAAACATCCTGCGGTAACAGCCCGCCTTTGTACAAATCAACCCAATACTGAAAAACAGCTTTGCCCTTAGCTGTATTAAAAGCAGCCTTACCTTGAGCGTCCACCAACGGCACACCCATCTGCACGAAAGATTGCAACACTTCCGCCGAATCCTCCGGTACAAAAGTCGCAAAAAAAGCAAACTTACCAGTTTTCTCTTTTACCTGTTTTGCAACAGTTGCTAACTCGGCATAGGTAGCCGGAGGCTTGGTAATTCCAGCTTTTTTAAACAAATCCGTATTGTAAATAGTTACCGGAGTTGTCAGATACCAAGGAATGCCAAACGTCTTGCCCTCAAGTACACTAGCTTTCCAGATATTTGGGAGATAGCTCGATCGCACTTGCTGCGAAATCCGAGAGTCCAAATCCAGCCAAGCATTGCGCCCCGCCAACAGCGAAGCAAAATCAGGATTCAGGTTCACCACATCCGGCGCAGTTTTCGCCGACACAGCCCCCAAAATCTTGCTTTCCATCGCCGACCAAGGCACGTCTACCCAGCGCACCTTCACTCCGGGATTTTCCGCTTCAAAACCGGCGATCGTCTTGTTGAAATACTCAGTAAACTGAGGTTGCAGTTGCATAGTCCAGAACTCGATCGCGTCCGCATTGTTGGTCTGGGAATTAACAGCCGGCTTGCTGCAACTTACCACCGCAGCCAGCAGCAGCCCCACCAGCCCAAAAACAGCGAACAGTTGCCAAGATTTACGTTTCATAGGATTTAATTTGAGATTCAAGGTTGGCTAAGGAGAAAACAAGCATCGCCCTCCCAAAACCCGAGAGACTTAAGCGCCAGAGTTTGGCGTGCGGGCTTTGGGAGGGAGAGAGTCGGTTTTGCTGCATAACCGGCAGTTTTCGGTCGATCGAGTTTAAATTTGTTGACATTCGCAGCAGAATAGCTATTGTCAAGTAAATTGGATAGCATAAAATCGGAACTGGCGATCGCGCCACAAAGACTGTGCAGCGCAGAATCAGGCGGGATACCGAGATCGCTGCGATCGCAGTATCGGCGGGAGTTGGAAACCAATCTTCCAACAGCCAACAGCCCAATCAGGCTGGCAAGCGTACAACATAAAAAATACCAATTACCGACGACCCAATCCTATGGTTAACTTTTTCAAAGATCTACTTTCCCCACGCAAGCCAGGAATCGGGATCGAAATAGCCCCAGACCGCATCAACATCATTCAGCTCGAAAAGAAAACTCAGGGATTAAAACTAGCCACTTTGGCTTCAATAGAAGTTCCAGAAGACATGGTACAAGAAGGGCAAATAGTCGATCCGCCTGGAATTGCAGAACTAATACGCACTCTCCTCGCCGAAAACAAAATCAAAGCCAAGAAAGTAGCCACAGCCATTCCCGGCCGCGAAGCCGTGATCAGGCTAATTCCAGTTCCCGCAGAACTCAACGAAGAAGAACTCCGGGATTACATGAACGCAGAAGCAGGGCTGTACTTGCCGTTTCCCAGAGAAGACGCCGACGTAGACTATCAAAAAATAGGCCTATTTGTAGATGACGACGGCGTAGAAAAAGTGCAAGTGGTATTAGTTGCAACACGCAGAGAAGTTACCGATACCTACATCGAAACATTCAAAGAAGCCGGACTGGATATAGACGTACTAGAAGTAACCAGCTTTGCCCTGATCCGCACCCTCAAAGACCAACTGCAACAATTTTCGTCCCAAGAGGCCGCAGTTCTCACCGCTATAGAATTTGACAGTACCGAGTTAGCTATAGTAGTGGACGGCATACCGCAATTTAACCGTACCATCCCGATCGGCACCTACCAAATCCAGACCGCCCTCAACCAAGCCATGAACCTGCCTCCCACCAGAGACACCAGCGAACTGCAAGGCATGACCCTGCCAGTCACAGACACAATGGGCGCGTCTGGAGACACCAATCCCGGCACCAATGCGATGATTAAAGTATTGGGAGAACTAGCAGACGAACTCCGCCGCTCAGTAGACTTTTACCTCAACCAGAGCGAAGAACTCGAAGTAGCACAACTGTTGCTAGCAGGGCCAGGAGCTGCGATCGGCAAACTTGACGAATTTTTCATGCAAAGATTAAGCTTGCCGGCATCTCAAGTAGACCCAATCGAAACCCTAGGACTCGAAATCAGCGAAGAAATTAGCCCAGAACAGCGAGCAGGCTTAGGAGTAGCCTTAGGTTTAGGACTCAGGGAGGTTATGTGACCTAAGAGTTTTAGATAATAGAAAAACAGATTTGAGAATTTTAGGAAAAAGCTTCTTCCGCAAAAAGAAGCCCCCTGATGCACAAGGTAGAATATTGGAGGTAAAAGGTAAAAGGTAAAAGGTAGAATATCGGAGGTAGAAGCAACCACTTCCTTCAGTAGAAGGCAGAAAGTTGTTTCTTTCTTCCCTAAATAAATCCTTCACTTATACCGGCAATCTGGCGCTCTGTCTAAAATCTAAAATTTCAAATTAAAATCTATAGCAACAGCCAAGACGGTTGGGACGTTCTTAATTGCTCAAACCATGCGGCAGATGGCACCTTCCATAGGATTTCCTCCTTCTTCCTTCTCTCCTAAATAACTAAAACCTTCTTCCTGACATCCGTTACATCCGTTACAGAATTCCTTGCCGAACTTCCTTCTGCTATAAAATCGAGTGAAGCCATGTACAGCCTAGATATTAATTTTCTCAACGATCGCCCCGACTACAAACCAGTCACAGCAGCCAAAAGCTCAGCTAGAAGAAGTTCCGGGGGAGCCAAAGACCAACTGCCCCTAATTGGGGCGGGGCTGTTTGCCTTGGGTCTCAATGCCGCCGTCATGGGCACCTGGTGGTGGGCGACCAGCCAAAATAGCAGCTTGGCTACAGAACAAGCAAACATCGAACAAGAACTGGCAAGGTTAAGCACTCAAGCCAACGCCATCAAAGCCATCAACGCCGAAACCGACAAAGTTACCGCCGAATACAAAGCATTAGCCGGAGTATTCGACCAAATTAAACCTTGGTCAGCGATGCTGCAAGACCTGAGTGCCCGCACTCCCGCCGGAGTGCAAATTGCCAAAATCGAGCAAATCGACCCCAGTCCCTCCCCCGTTGCCGCAGCACCCCCTCCGCCCGCAGCAACTCCCGCCGCATCCCCCGGCGCGAGTCCATCCCCCGGCGCGAGTCCATCCCCAGCCAGCCCCACCCCGGTGGCTGCTCCTATCCCAGTCGCCCCGCCACAGGCGGCAAAAGTACAAATTTCAGGGATAGCCAGTACCTTTGCTCAAGTTAACGACTTTATGCTTCTAGTCCAGCGCTCTCCTTTCTTCCTCAACACCGATACCAAACTGGTAGCGGCCACATTAAAAAGCAACCCCACCCAATTACAAGTACGCAACCCAAACGCAGCAGCAGCAGAACTTCCCAAACTGCGGCCGGTGGTGGAATATAAAATTGAAACAACGCTCAGCCCGACTGGCGCCTCCGAGTTGCTCCCCGAGCTGCGGAGCAAGCAAGCAGACGGGCTAGCAATACGGATAGAAACACTTCAAGAAAAAGGAGTGCTAGAACCACAAAAAACAGAGGTGAAAAAACCATGACAGCAGAGTTTATTCCCAGCGGGGCACAAGCAGAAGAAGCAGGGACTCAGGAAATATTCGGCATTAAGCTGACACCCCAAGTCCAAGCAATAGCCATCGCGGTTCTCGGCCTCGGAGTAGCCGGCTACATCGGCTCCCAGTTCGTACTCCCCGAATTCCAAAAAAGCGACGAAATCAAGCAAAAAATTGCCGCCAGCAAGAAAACGCAAGTCGAATTGCAAACTCTAATTCTCAAAAAGTCAGAAGCACAAGCAAAGCAAGATGAAGCCAAACAGCGCCGGGCCAACGTGACGGCAATGTTTGCCAGCGACGCAGGTTCCAACACGCTGCTGCTTGACATGAACCAACTGGTTAATCGCATCAACGCCGGCGTGCAAGGGGACGACCTCAAGGCTAAAATTACCAAATTTGAGCCGGATGTCCCGCCAGCAGGATCGCCAACACCCGTGCCGGGAGCCCCTGACCCTGATATTCTCAGCGATACGTCCTTCGGGCCGTCCCTGGCTGGCAAGCTCAGACGCAAAAAATACAAGTTAGAGTTTGAAGGCAGTTTCGCTCAAACCCGCAATTTCATGCGTAACTTGGAGTTGATGCAGTCGCTGTTGGTAGTGAGGAATTTGAAATCTGAATTGCTAACATCAACTGGGACACTAAATGTCGATTTTTTGAAGGGAAGAATAGTCCCTGTGGAGCAGCCGCAAACTAAAATTAAAACGACTTTTGACTTGCACGCACTGCTGCCGTTAAAGCAAGAAGAAAAACCGCCAACTCCGGCTCCAAGTCCTGCTGCTCCAACTCCTCCTGCTAAGTAGCAGTAGTTGGTCAGATATTAGGTATTCTGAGTCGCTATAGCCTTTCGAGATCCCATATGAGGGACTCGTGGGCATGGGCCAAACAGGGCATAGGGCATGGGTAGAAGTCCCCATACCTCACAATGCTTGAGAACCGAAGAAGGCGTTCTCAAGTAATTCAGGTACTCACGATCGCAATTGGCAATTCCCTTCTACGAAAAGCAACCAATAATGCTATAAATGCCCCATGCCCCATGCCCCATGCCCCATGCCCCATGCCCCATGCCCCATGCCCATAAATAATATAAGTGTAGAGGAGAGAACGTGAAACAGCATCTACGGTTAAGTGGAGGACTCTTGAGCAGCGTTGCCGGAGTTCTGATCGCCCAAGCGCCCGTCTCGGCCGCGCCGACTAAAGTCACAGGAGTGCAAGTAAGTCAAGCTAATAATGGCGTAAGTATTGTTCTAGCTACCGAAAAGGGCGATCGCCCGCAAGTTTTTGCCATCAACAACGGCAATACCTACCAAGCCACAATTACCAACACCCAGCTCCGCCTGCGCCAAGGCAACAGCTTCCGCCAAGATAACCCAGCTCCGGGCATTTCCTCAGTAGAAATCACCCAGGTAGAAGCTAACAGCATCCGCGTTGTAGTGGCAGGCACCAACGGAATTCCCAACGGACAAGTTGTCCCCGGACAAGGCCAAAACATCGTCCTCAGCGTTGCCGGACAGGGCGGGACAGCCCAGTCTACCCCAGCAACACAGGCTGCATTGCCCTCGCTAAACCAAGCCCAAAATGTACCTCCGCCGCCTCCAGGACTGCCGCTAAGCCCAACAACTTCCCGGCCTGCCCCCGTCCGCACGTCGCAAACCCCGGGCGTGATGCTGCAAAATCCCGAAGTTACTATTACTAGGAACGATCGCCCGCCCCTCCCCAGCGAAATACAATCTCAGAACAATCAAGCTCCGTCTTTCCAGCCGCGGGCTGTAGCGCCACCCTTGGGAGATATCGCGGTTTCTAACATCGCGCCGGCAGGGGCAAATATTGAACTGAGTTCGGGAGAACGCATCCCCCGTTTGGTGCTGCGCGATGCCCCAGTCCGCGACGTTTTAGCTCTGCTGGCCCGCGCAGCCGGATTGAACATTGCTTTTACAGGCGGCGGGGCCCCCGGCCAACCGGGCCAAGCCGCTCCAGCAGCACCGGGAGCAGCAGGAGGCGCCGATGAAGGGCCGAAAATTTCCTTGGACATCGAAAACGAGTCGGTGCAAGATGTTTTCAACTACGTGCTGCGGATCAGCGGGCTGCAAGCCAACCGCGTCGGGCGCACGATTTTTGTCGGCTCTAATTTGCCTCTCGACTCCCGCAATATTATCGTTCGGACGCTGCGACTCAATCAAGTCAGATCTACGGATGCAGCTAACTTTTTGAGCGCTCAAGGTGCGGAAACTCAATTGCCGATTACTCGGGTGACTATTCAAACCGTGGGCCAGGGAAATGCGGCGCGGGATGTGGAAATTCGGGAACCGGACATTAAGGCAATTGGCGCTAAGGATGGCAACGGGCCGCTCTTGCTGAGGGGACTGTCGGTGCTGGCGGATGCGAGGCTCAATTCGATCACTTTGGTGGGCGATCCTCGCAAAGTTGATATTGCGGTAGCTTTCTTGACTCAGCTAGATTTGCGCCGCCGTCAAGTGGCTGTCAACGTCAAGGTGATCGATGTCAACTTGCTGGGAAACAACAGAAGTAGCAGCAGTTTCTCTTTCGGAATTAATAACAATTTCTTTGTCAATGACAACGGAGTAGCAAGTCTCAATTTTGGTGGCATCAATCCGCCCGGTGGGACTACCCTTGGGGGGATCAATGCTCGGCCGATCGTCCCGAACCCCCTAGGAAATCAGGAACCTTTCTACGATCCGAACGGCAATTTAATCAACGTACCCCTGACAGGTTCTCCTGTTAGAGATCGGAATGGTAATTTAATCCCCGGCTCTAGTGGCGGGTTGTTCGTGCAGCCGACAGCGCCGATCACTAATGACCCCTCACGAGTTGGGATTAGCACTTACGATCCTGGCTCGGCTACCGCTGGCGGAAGTGCAACTTTCGCGCTGTTCCCGCTGTTCCAATACCCGAGGAGGTTCCTGTCGGCGTTGCAAGCAACTATTGAAACCCGGAATGCCAAAATCCTTACCGATCCAACTCTGGTGGTTCAAGAAGGAGAAACGGCGAATGTGAATATTACTGATGAGGTACTCAGTAACATCACTCAGCAAACGCAGACTACGGGAAATACAAGTACCACAACCACGACGGCAGTGAAAGATAAGGCCGGTTTGCAGTTGGGTGTGGCGATCGATCGGGTTGACGATAATGGCTTTGTTTCTTTGCGGGTGAACCCGGTTATCAGGACACCTGGCCTCGAACAACAACTGTCTACTGGCGCGAACACCAATATTATCAGGCTGCTGGGCGAGCGATCTTTGCAATCGGGGTTAATTCGCCTGCGGGACGGTCAAACTTTGATTGTTTCCGGGATTATCCGCGACGAAGAACGGATTACAGCAAACAAGATTCCGATTTTGGGAGATTTGCCGATTATCGGTTCGCTGTTCAGGAGAACCAGTAAGGACAACCAGCGGGCAGAGTTGATTGTATTGCTGACTCCCCAGATTTTGGATGATAGCGATCGATCGAACTTTGGCTACCAAAACAACATCAGTCCCGACGCCCGCCAACTGTTGCAGCGCAGTCAACCCGTTCAGCCCAGACAGTAGGCATGGGGTATCGGGCATCGGGCATCGGGCATCGGGCATCGGGCATCGGGCATCGGGATGAAGGAAGACGTTTCAACTTAAGGTCAAAAGTAGTGCCGGCCTGCTGTCTGACGATTTGCCGAGTCTCGATCCCCCCTAACCCCCCTTAAGAAGCAGGGTGGATTAATTGTCAGGATAGGAGATATAAAACTACCAAAAGTATCGCTCAAAGGTCGGCTCGCGCGATCGGCCAAGGTACGTAGTTGCGCTTGGGCGCTCTTTATAAGATTAAGAAAGAGCGCAAAGATCGCAACTACGTACCTAATTTGTCTGACGACAATAAAACCGCCCTGCCTAACCCCCCTTAAGAAGGGGGGGACAAGAGCGTCGTCCAAGTCCCCCGACTATCCGGGAGAGAAGAGCGTCGTCCAAGTCCCCCGACTATCTGGGAGAGAAGAGCGTCGTCCAAGTCCCCCGACTATCCGGGGAGAGGGACAGGATTCTTCTCAAAGTCCCCCTTCTTAAGGGGGATTTAGGCGGATCTAGACTCGGCTATAAACGAGAGATACAAACGACTATCCGGGGAGAGGGACAGGATTCTTCTCAAAGTCCCCCGACTATCGGGGGGATTTAGGGGGATCGAGACTCGGCTATAAACGAGAGATACAAAGGTTTTTAGGCGATTGGTGACACGAATGGGAAGAGAGAAGAGGTTCGAGGAAAAGAAATTTTTCTTTTCCCCTTGACAATTCAGACTTTATTCCTTTTAATTCACCTTCTTTCTCTCAGAAGCAATCAGGAATCAGGAAAAAAAGTTTTGTTTAACCCTTGACAAATGACATTTTATTCCTTCTATTTCTGCTTTTTCCCTCATTTCAAATCCACGGAGGCGAGAAATCTTCTCTCCAAAGAGGTATTTTTTTACCGAAATTTAGGTATTAATTTAAAAAATTGTCCAAATCCATATAAATTAAAGGTTCCACCGATCCATAACGGTCGGCAAGACTTTAGAATAATGCAGTGAAAATTAGATGCTGTCGGGTTTTCAGCAACTAAAAACGAAAATTCCTTTTCTGACCAATTACCCTAGGGTAATTAGTATTCAGCAGGAGTTCTTAATTGGGGAAGCGGGCTGGAGTAATAGGGGACAACCCAAACGCTCCCAACCCAAACTCCAATACAGTTACAACTCACAGCTAATAGTTGAACTCTGTTTAACGTATTTTGCAAATCCCAGAAGGAGTTCGGAATGAACAAAGGTGAATTGGTTGATGTAGTGGCCGAAAATGCTAGTGTCACGAAAAAACAGGCAGATGCCGTTTTGAGTGCAGCCTTGGAAGCAATCATGAAAGCTGTCTCCGACGGCGACAAGGTGACATTGGTTGGTTTTGGCTCGTTTGAGTCGCGGGAACGCAAGGCCCGGGAGGGTCGCAATCCCAAAACTGGCGACAAGATGGAAATCCCGGCAACTAAAGTTCCTGCATTTTCCGCAGGTAAGTTGTTCAAGGACAGAGTTGCACCGCCGAAAGAACCCAAAATTTAATTGGTGAACTGAGTCTTGATTAGACCTGTACACGGTGGGAATTTAGCTTGGGCAGCCGCATTGGCTGGCTGCCCTCCCTCTGCTATTCTCGATTTTTCTGCCAGTATCAGTCCTTTGGGCCCTCCTGAGTCTGCCCTGGCTGCGATTCAAGCTCATTTGAGCAGTCTCACGGCTTACCCAGACCCGGATTATGGAGAGCTCCGGACTGCTTTGGGTGAGGCATTGAATGTTGATCCGGATTGGATTTTGCCGGGGAATGGATCGGCGGAATTGTTGACTTGGGCGGCTTGGGATTTGTCGAAGCTGGAGGCGACTTATTTGGTGACTCCGGCTTTTGGCGATTACTGGCGAGCTCTTTCGGCTTTCGGCGCGCAGGTGCTCGATTGTCCTTTGGATCTGAAATCGTTGAACCCGGAGACGGGTAACGGGTTGGTAACGGATGATTTATCGGTTTCTAACGGTTCCCTTGTCTCTCCTTCTTTGGCTCTCCCGGTTCCTCTTCCTCTCGGTGCCGATCGAGCTTTGCTGCTAAACAACCCTCACAATCCTACGGGTTTGCTCTTCGGTAGGGAGGCGATTCGGCCTTATTTGGAGCAGTTGGGTATGGTGGTGGTGGATGAGGCCTTTATGGACTTTCTACCGCCAGCAGAGCAGCAAAGTTCGATCGCTCTTGTTGAGGAATTTCCGAATTTGGTGATTTTACGATCGCTCACCAAATTCTATTCTCTGCCGGGACTGCGGATGGGATGTGCGATCGCCCATCCCGACATCCTGCGTCGCTGGCAGTTGCTGCGCGATCCTTGGCCTGTGAATGCCTTGGCGGCGGCTGCGGCTGCTGCTATGGTGCGAGATGCTGCTTTTGAGCGGCAAACTTGGGATTGGCTGCCTGTGGCTCGGCGAGAGCTGTTTGAGGGTTTGGCTGATTTACCCGGTTTGCGGCCAATGGCTGGGGCGGCTAATTTCTTGTTAGTTGAGTCGTCGGTGTCGGTGGCTGCAATTCAAAAAAGTCTGTTGCAACAACACCGGATTTTGATTCGAGATTGTTTGAGTTTTCCTGAGTTGGGCGATCGATTTTTCCGAGTCGCCGTGCGCGGGAGGGCGGACAATCTGCGATTGATTGCTGGACTTGCCGATGTCTGTTGTCAGTTGTGAATCCCCTGATGTTGCTGGGAGTGCGAGATGTTTCTTGCATTGCGAGAGAGATGCTCGCACTCTTATAAATTATTTGGAAGTAATAATATATTCTCGCTCGCGCTGTTGATTGATTTTTTGAACGAACCGCGAAGACGCGAAGGACACGAAGAAGGAGAAGAAGGAGAAGAAGGAGAAGAAGGAGAATAAAGAAATAGAAATATAAAGATTCGCTGGTATTTTTAAGCTTGCTATGACAAATGACAAATGACAAATGACAAATGACAACTGACAACTGACAACTGACCACTGACTATTTATGCTTGATTATGATTTAGTGATTATTGGTGGAACAGCAGCCGGACGTTATGCTGCTTTGACTGCAACTAATTTCCCGGCTCGCGTTGCTTTGGTGGAACCGCTCAGTAATTCCCAAGATTTGCCGGCGGGGGGGAAAGAGTCGATCGCCCTGGGTTTGAAATACAACCAAACTTTGAGGGAGGCTGCTCGTTTTGCTCACCAGATTAGCCACCCACAGTTCGGACTTCGCCCAGATCTGGCTAATTCCGAAATGCCGATCGCATTGCAGTTTAACGGGGTTAAGAAGTGGGCTGACGGCGTTGTTTCTAATTTGTCAGAAATTGACGATCTTGGCGTTTTAGCTGCTCGCGGGGTTGATATTATTTTTGGTAATAGCGAGTTTGTTGCCAAACCGAATTTGGCTTTGATTGCGGGCGATCGGAAATTGCGATCGCGCTGTTATTTGCTAGCTTGTCCAACAATGCCTGCAATTCCCAATATTGAAGGACTTTCGTCTGTCGGCTTTTTTACTTCCGAAACAGTCGGGGAATTAGCAAAACTGCCAAAGTTGCCGAAAAGTTTGGCTGTAATCGGTGCAGATCCCAGCGGTGTCGAAGTGGCTCAGATTTTTTCTCGGCTGGGCGTTGCTGTGACTTTGGTGGTGAAAAGTTCGCAGATTTTGGCTAAAGAAGACCGCGAGGCTGCTGGTTTGGTGCAAGCTGGAATGGAAGCTGAAGGAGTGCGGATTCTGACTGCGACTGAGGTGACTCAAGCTAGGATGATTGACGGTAAAAAGTGGATTCAAGCTGGGCCAAGGGCGATCGAAGCTGAGGAGATTTTTCTCGCCGCTGGCCGCGGACACAATTTTGCATGGTTAAATCTGGAAGCTGCTAGGGTTAAATTTAACGATCGCAGGTTGATTTTAAATGAAAAGCTGCAAACAACTAATTCTCGAATTTACGCTTGTGGCGATGTTGCTGGCGGTTATTCGTTCCCTCATATCGCCAATTGCGAAGCTGCGGTGGCTGTGAAAAATGCTTTGTTTTTGCCGATGTTTCACATAGATTATCGCGGAATTCCTTGGGCAGTTTTTTCCGATCCGCAGTTGGCGAGAGTTGGCTTGACAGAAGCGCAAGCAAGGCGACGTTTTGGAGACGATCTGATTGTGGCTCGGGAATATTTCAAGAATGTTGAAAGAGCTCAAATGTCCGGGGAGACAACGGGTTTTTGTAAGATTGTCGGGCGGCGTGACGGGGAGATTTTGGGAGCGACTATTGTGGGCCCGCAAGCTGCGGAGTTGATTCATGCGATCGCCTTTGCTGTGCGTCACGGAATGAAGGTTGAGGCGATCGCCGAACTTCCTTATATTTGGTCGAGTTTTTCGGCAATTAACGGTCAAACTGCTGCTGTTTGGGAGTCGCAGCGTCTCCGCAGCAATACTTTTATGCAGAATTTATGGGAGAATTTGTTTCACTGGCGCAGGTATTGGAATTGATAGTTTTGGGCATGGGGCATTGGGCATTGGGCATGGGGCATTGGGCATTGGGGTGCGGGTAGTCAGAAACCGGGTTTTTTGGGAGAATGCTTTGTTATGGCGTGCAAATTGGGAAAAAAACCCGGTTTCTGAATGATTAAACCGCAGAGGCCGCAGAGAGCGCAGAGGAAGAGAAGAGAGAAAAGCCCTTGATTTAGTGGCCGATTATGAATATGATAATCAATATCAAAACTTGAAATACAGTCTAGACACACTACTAACTACCCGAGGTTTGATTCATGGATTGCAAAACTGCTACTTTGGTTTACGAAACAGGAAATCCCCTGGAAAACATTCGCAAGATGTTTCCCGAAGCTTGGCAATTTTTGACAGCTCAGTCTGCTGCTTTTGTGGCTGGTAAAGATGATGCTTTTGATGCAGAGATTAAAAAGTCGATCCTCTCCGAGGGCTGCGCTAACGGCAAAACGCCTTTTGAGTTCAGAATTACTCACCGCGACGATACTGAACAATTGACAAAAGATATCTCTGAATTGTTGGGCGATATCACTTCTCGCTTACTTTTGGAACAGCATTTTTCTCAAGTTGTCGGTCGTCCTATTTATTTCAGCACAATTTGCTGCTCCAGTCACCTGACAGCCGATCGCGAATTGACATTAGACGAAGTTTTGCCAATTCAGCGGGCTGCGGTTAAGTTGCAATAGTTAAGCTGTTGTTTTAATTATTGCGGGCGAGAGTGCAACGCTGGATTTGACGATCGCTGGTACAATGCGATCGCACGCCATTCTCGCCCCTGAAAGGTTTCTCGCCACTGGGCCAACTTGCAGCGCTGCTAAACCACCAGTTACAAATAATTCGCATCCAGCCCAACGCAGGTGTTTGTCTAAAACTGGCAAACCTTTAACTATTTCAATGGGATGAGTTTCTAGCATTTCCTCGAACAAAGGATCGGCTGTAATATCTAATTTAGTGCCAGTTGCCAGCCAAATGCGATCGACAAATAACATCTCCCCACCGCTACAATCCACAGTCCATCTGTTATTTTCCCACCGAACTCCAACAACTTCGCACTCTTCGTGAAATTTCAGCTTTTGGCTGTGAGACAACCTGCGTAACTGCGTCATGATTTCCGGTGTCATCGAGCCGCCATTGCGAGCTTCTTGAATAGCTTCCCAACGTTTATGACAATCAGCTTCAGCGGCGAATCCTTTCAGGTATTTTGGCCCCAACCAACCGGCTTCGGCATCAAATAGTTTTTCTTGGCAATAGCGCCGCGTCATTAACAAAACTTTTGCTCCTCTAGCAATTGCTCCTACTGCTAAATGTCCGCTAGTTAGCCCGCCACCGACAATTAATATTTGTTCTCCTGATAATTCTAAATTTCGTAAATCTACTTGGCTAGAGTGGCGAATTCTTTCGGCGGGATGCTGTGTTTTAATTTGATTTACCCAGGCTGGGAAATTCAGTTTTCCGCCGCCTGTGGCGACAATTACTCGGCGGGCGATCGCACTTTTGCCATCTTCAAACCACAGCCGAAAACGGTCAGATTTCGGCTGAATGCGAGTTACTTTTGCTTTGATAACTCGATCGCCCAAATCCCACCGTTTAACTGTATCAGCGCAAAATTCCTCAAATAACCGACTTCCTGGCAAATCGTAGGGGGGAAACAATTCGGAGGAGCGATTTTCGGCAAACCTCCGCAATTCGTAAGGGTTGGGATCAGGGTGGTGCACTGCGGGCGATCGCAAATGCCCAATTTCTAAAGCTGCAAATTGCCTCCGCCACTGTGTCAGCCATTCGCCGCTCGGATCGAATGCTAAAAGTTTATCCCGCAGGCAGTTGCGTTTTTGCAAAATGTGTGCTGTCAGAGTCAGGGCGTGGGGCCCAGCGCCGATTAAAGCTAAATCAATTTGGGGCGGCGTAGCTGCTGATGTCGCTTGCATGGAGAATTGCTGATTTGCGAATGATAACAATTCTCATTATAGGTCGATCGAGCATTTCCGCTTGCAGGTTTCCAAATAGACTGTATTCCAAGCATTCGCTCTCAATTCTAGGAATTATCTGCGTTAATCAGTGTTAAGGAGCCTCATATCTGCGGTTGCTCTGTCGATCGAAGATTTACGCAACTCTAAGGCAGCGCCACAAACCTGTAATCATTGCCTTGGCGTTGAACCTGTACTAAAATCGCTTTGTTCCATCGATCGCCCGTTGGCAAAAACCTCACATCTTCACTCGCACCAGAGGTAACGAAATTCGGAGCCCTAAGTGCTTGTTGCAATCCTTCTCGCGTATTGCTGCGCTGCAAACCGCTGATAATAGCTTTAGTCGCGTCAAAACTCGTAGCGGTTCGCCAATTCACGGCACCTCCCCACTTTTGAATCGCATTCTTAGAAAATGGGTTGTTGGGATTAGTGTCAGGATGCCACGGAACCGACAAAACCAGCCCGTCAACGTCTTTGTTCCCCTCTTTTACCGTTTGAAAGGTGTACAGTGTCGTGCTGCCGTAGAGTGCTAATTTGCCAGCATTGAGGCGAGCTAGGTCGATCGCGCGATCGATGCGATCGATATGAGGTGCTAGCATTAACGCTTGTGCACCTTTGCTAACAGCATCAGCAATGCTAGCACTCGAATTAAAAGTTGGCGTTGAAAAGTCACAAACTGTAGGCACTACCTTGCCACCCAAAGCCGAAAACGACGAAACAAATTCATCCTTAAACGATACGTTATCAGGAGCTTGAGAATCATAACAGATAGCAACATTAGTTTTGCCAGCTTTCTTAACCATATATTCTGCTAAAGGAGCCGCCATCGATTGAATCGCGGGGACTGTCCGAAAAATATAGCTACCGAAAGCTGATAAATTGTTAGCAAAGCTAGTTGGTGTAACCATCACCAATTTTTTTTCTTGATAAATGGGAGCAGCAGCCAAAGAAGCATTGCTAGCATTGTGCCCGATGACTGCTAAAATTTTCTGATCCTTTACGAATTCGGTTGCAACTTCTTTGGCAAAATCTGGACTGTTGTCATCGTTGGCAATCAAAACTTGCAAACCCGCACCATTAATCCCTCCCCCAGCATTAACTTCCTCTTGAGCTTGGGCAACTCCTCGGAGCATTTCTTGGGCTACATTCGGGTTAGTGCCAATCGGAACGCTGACGGCTATTTGCAGAGAATTATCATTGTTGATTTTGGCATTATTTAAATAAATTAGAGTCTCTGGATCGTTGCGATTTTGTTGCAGCGATTCCCGAAAGTTTTTAACAGCTTCTTTGTAATTACCCTCAGCAAAAGCTTTGACACCTGCTTGTTTTCCTGCTGTTGTTTGCGATGGCATCAATATCTTATCTCCCCAACTGAGACGACTGTTACCAGAAACTAATCTAGGTGCAGTGCTGCCATTTAATATCTGTGGAATAAACGTGAATGCACCCCAGGCAATCAAAGGAAATGCAATAAAAACAATTGGGGGCGGGCCTTTCCTTTTTTGAGGTTGCTGATACATAATTAGTTCTCCTGCACTAGATTTTGTTTAGATACTTTGATTTCTGTCAGCATTTCCTGGCACAGTCTAATAAATCTGTTACTTACCAGCAAATACTCCCGCTTACAACCTGTAGAAATATCTACATATAGCCCTTCTCAGATAGGTGAGGTACGTTGTTGGGCTTTAGCCCTCTGAGTTTAAGCGGTTATATAAGCTGTCAGTCATACCTCATGTTTTTGAGAAAGGCTATATATTTGATTTAGCTCGACGAGCGCAATATTAGCTGCTAGGCTTTGGCGACATGAGTTTCTTCCTGTCCTAGGTTTATATGATGATTATGAATAAAAGCTTTTTTAAAGTCAATTCATAAAGTCATTGGATGGACTCATAAAAATCATATTATTAAGTTCATAAAAGTCATATTCGCCTAGGTTGGCTTCAATAACTCATCTCATGCCTGTTGTATTACCGCAATAAAACGTGTTTGTAGTGAGGACTTTAGTCCGCATCATCCGAGGACTAAAGTCCTCACTACGAACCAACTTTATTGGGAGCGTTCTTTTCGGACATGATAGAATTCTTCCACAATACTGTGTATGTGGCTCAAAACAGCAGTTGGGCGATCGCTCTTTCCGTACATAAATAAGATGCGCGGTTTGAAGTTTAAGAATTGTGTCAAATTTTCTATCATTGTAACAAAAGCAAATTGTCAAGTCCCTCAAATGAGTTGTCACCTAAACTCTTAGTAACAGCGAGGTGGAGGAATTATTGCCTTTCGCTAAATCTTCACTAAAATATGGCGTAAGATATGCAAGTTTTTCTTGATGTACTTTGCATATCTTACGCCAGAAGTCTTCAAAAACGGAGAGGGTGGGATTTGAACCCACGTTAGAGTCACCCCTAAAGTAGATTTCGAGTCTACCGCATTCAACCGCTCTGCCACCTCTCCAATAAACTTGGGATGCGAGCTAAAAGTATTTTACCGCACTATGTGCCACATTGTAAATCCTTACAGAAAAGAAGTTTGATTTTCTTCCGATTCCAGAGTCGTCTTAAATCCCCCTGCTGGCGTCCACTGAAGAGCTCCGTCGCGCCCTGTCCAGAAAATCTGGGTTTTGCTTTGGCGCAGTTGGGCGGCGGTTTCTGGGTCGATTTCGTCCGCAGATGCGATCGCCACTTGCGGCCGAACTGCACCCAATAACTCCGCTGTCAGGGTTTTTCCCGACCACCAAAGCACTTCTACCCGCTTCAATGTTCCCGTGGCTGCTAATCTCTTTGATAACATACTTTGCGCTTCTGGTGTCATTTCACCGACAAGCAACCAAGTACGCTCGCCCACCAGCAATTCTACCACCGGGATTTCGGCATCCACGAACTGCAACCGCGTCAAACCCAGATCAATTTTGCTGTCAGTTTCTAAAGGAAAGTAAACGCCTTGGCGAGATTGCACAGCCGTTATAAATTCCTGATTGCTGCCGCGGTTAATTTGTTTGGGAGCGTTGTTATCATAAAACGTTTTAATTGGCAAGCGTTGTAATAATTTTCCCCAACCGCCGCTCAAACCTAAATGACCGTGAGTGGCGATCGCAAAATTTACAGAATTAATTCCTTGCTGCTGCAAAAAAGGCAATACTGTAAACCTCACCGTATTTTCATCACCAGTATTAATTAGCGCCACTTTTCCCTTATCTTGAATCACTAAAACTGGTTCATCAGATGTCGTCGCCAGTAAAGTAACTTGAAACAAAGATGCTTGAACGTGCCAAGCTGGTAAAACTATGATACTAATTCCCGCCATCAGCGCCAGCGGTAAAATCCAAGCCGAAGAAATCCGCAACGCAAAAACTCGGCTTTTCCCTTTCTTCCCTCTCCCATTTCCTTGATTCTTGCCTTTTCCTAATTCCTGTTTCCCTCTCCTATCTTCCTGTTTCCCTTTTCCCTCGGACTTTTTCCTTCTATCCGTTACATCCGTTACATCCCGCACATTGCTCGTTGCCGAACTTCCCCCCAGCCAAACCCAGCAGATTAAACTGTAAAGCGCGATTAGCTGAAACACCGATACTTGACCGACAGCTACTGAATTACCGGGCAATTGCGAGAAATATTCGGCGATCGCAATTAACCCCTTTGCCGGATAGTCAAGCAATTGCGCTAACACACTCCCAGCCGGTGGAAAAATCAATCCAGCCAAGGCGCTAATCATCCCGCCAATACTCAAAATCCACAGTAAAGGAGCCGCAATAATATTGACTAAAATGCTGTAAGGTGATACCACACTAAAAACGTAAAGTAGCAGCGGTAGCACCCAAACTGAAGCGGCGATGGGAACCACCAGAATTGAAGCGATCGCAGGCGGCATCCAGTCGAACTTTGCCATCAGCGGCGGCGCTGTCACCACTAATCCCAAAGTTGCCAAAAAACTCAGTTGAAAACCTAAATCCCAAATCCACAAAGGATTAACTAGCAGTAAAATAGTAGCAGCGATTAACAGCAATCCCAAGGGCTTAACTTCGCGACTTAGTACCAAAGCAAATAGTGTACCAAATCCCATTAAAGCGGCGCGGCAGATTGAAGCTTCAAAGCCTGTTAATCCCACGAGCAAAAATAAAGCACCGACGCCAAAACCAAATTGTAATTGTTTGGAAAAACGCCTGGTTAAAGCTAAAACTAAACCCAAAACCATCGAAACTTGAGTACCCGAAGCTGCGATCGCGTGGGCCAATCCAGCCTGCACAAAAGAGTCGCGGATGTTGTAAGGTAAATCAACTGCTTGTTTGCCCAGGGCGATCGCACTAATCAACGGCCCTTCGGGAACACTCAACTGCGATACTTGCGATCGCACAATCCGCATCCGCATCGCTTGAATTGGCGACGGCTGCATCCCGGTTGACTCCCAGAAAGCACCCATTTTGGTGTTAAGTCGATTGACATCCGCGATCGCATTTTCTCTCTTCCAGTCAATCTGACGCCCTTTGAGTCCTGCAAAAGCCCCTTCTCTGGCTAAATATGCTTGAAAATCAAAACCCCCTGGATTTGACGGCGGCTGCGGTTTGTACAACGAGCCCACAACTGCGACTGTATTGTCGGCGTACAAGCCCGTTGCTTGCAGCAGCGGCACTGTAACGTAGAGTTTGCCGGATACTGGGCGGTTGACGACTACTCCTCCTTCGCCGCCGTTGATTTCGCTAACTGCATCCGTGTCCAGCCAAAATTGCGATCGACCCGATCGAGTTAATCGGGGCGTACTAGCCAGTCTACCGCGAACTGTCACCGCCACTTCTTGAGTGTTTCCGCCAACGGGAATCAGTTTGCTGATGTCATTCATTGCCGGTTGGGGCGATCGAATTGCAAAATAAATGCTAGCCAAAAATGCGATCGAACCCGCGACAGCCCACACCCATTTTGCTCTCGGCAGCATCTCAAGCAAACTCAATTTTTCCCTCGTTTCTAAGGGTTCCTCCAGACCATTTTCTTTAGTTCTGCTGCGTCTTTTATTAGTGGTTTTGAAAGAGTTCCTTGTATGCTTTAACAACAATTTAGGCATGGCGACTGCGACCGCTATTCCTAAAGCAAATATCGCGTACCTACCCCAAGAAACTCCTGTAGAAATCAATCCCACAATGTAGGCAAGACAGAAAATGACACCCGTTACTTGATTCATTAATTAGAAACTATGGAATAAGTCATTGGTCATTGGTCATTAGTTATTAGTCATTAGTTATTAGTAGGTCAACTGTCAACTGTCAACTTTCATCAGGGACAATGAAATAAATAGAATCCATCGTTCCCGCAATTTAATAACGTCCTGACTGTCTTGGTAGTTACTAAGATTAGCAATTTTTGCGATCGCAAATATAGTTTGTTTTACTTTTCCAAACCGCACAGATTAAGCTGAAAACCAGATATTTCCCTTTGATTATTGGTCTCCATTCCCCTAAATCCTCCTTAAAAATGGCAGTAGGAGTTGACTTTAAGCGCTCCAGTCCTGCTCCTGGTGTTAAGAGACACTTTGCGTCTCTTGTCCCCCCTTTTTTTTAAGTGGGTTAGGGGGGATCGGAACTCATCTGAAGAACTACAGACTGATATTACCTTAAATAGACAGACCTAATTTTAAACCGAAAGCCGCGTGCAGCACCATAAGTGCCAGGGCAGTTGTGCCCAAATAAGCGTGAACCGCCCGCAGTGCCAGCTTATTGCCTCCAAAACCTGTCAGCGAAATCAGGCTACCAACAGCGAGCAAAACCAGCACTCCCGAACCAGTCCAAAAGTGCGGGCTTTCCATAACAGGCTTGTGCTGCATTACCAGCGACAGCAAGCCGCCTGTGTAGCCCAAAGCTAGAAACAGAAACATCCACGGTGCTAGCTTGCGGTGATCCGCTCGACTTTTGAGCGCGACATCCTTATCGGCGGCCAAACGTCCTTGCCATCCCGTATATCCAACGAAGCTACCCATGGCCACAACCACGATTCCCATCATTACAGGATGTCCCCAATGGGTAATTGGTTCGGGAATTCCGAGACTGCGAAATTGGCTGGCGATGGGTTCTAGAAGTTCGCTTAAATTTACCATTTGATTCTGACTCCAAGCTTGGGGATAAATATTTTGGGAAAAATTATTAAGATATTTTGACATTCCCCGCCCCAAAGGGCTAGGATTCTTCGTT
This sequence comes from Microcoleus sp. CAWBG27, assembly GCF_020883145.1. Lineage (NCBI taxonomy): Bacteria > Bacillati > Cyanobacteriota > Cyanophyceae > Oscillatoriales > Microcoleaceae > Microcoleus > Microcoleus sp. CAWBG27. The sequence goes on along the minus strand of NZ_JAHREU010000005.1, from coordinate 89,303 downwards.
CACAGGGAGATGCCTTGTAAAAGCAGTGCCTTTACTTGGTCTTACTCTCCCTCCCGAAGCAGTAACGGTATGCCCTACCGTCAAAATTCGTAAACCTTCATATAGAATATTCTTAGCAGCATTAATATCTCTATCATGGTTTTCCCCACATTTAGGACATTGCCAACTACGAATATCCAAACTCAAGCTATCCACGCGATTTAAACAGTTATTACAAGTCTTAGAACTTGGATAGAACCTATCTACTTCGATGTAGGTTTTTCCTGCCCACTGGGCTTTGTAGTTCAACATGGTGCAGAATTGTCCCCAACCAGCATCACTAATAGATTTAGCCAGTTTGTGGTTTTTCACCATGTTTCTAACTGCTAGATTCTCTACAACTATGACTTGGTTTTCGCCAACTAATTTACGACTTAGTTTGTGTAAAAAATCTTCGCGACACCGAACTATCTTCGCGTGAACTTTGGCCACTTTAACCCTAGCTTTGTTGCGGTTTCGAGACCCTTTAAGCTTATGATTTAATTGCTTTTGTCTCTTCGCTAATTTCTTTTCATACTTTCGATAGTATTTGGGATTCCCATGTTTGGTTCCATCGGATGTAACAGCATAGTGAGTTAGTCCCACGTCTATGCCAATGGCTTTTCCTTCTGTTGATTTCTCAGGTAAGTCTTTGCCGTTATCATAGAGGCAGGCCGCCAAGTATTCCCCCGATGGATTAACTGAAACCGTAACAGACTTTAGAGTACCCTCTGGTTGTCGTGAGACTTTACAACGAACATCACCAATCTTAGGCCGTTTCAATGTATCATCTTTTAATTCACAACAAGAGAGGAAATCTAATAGACTGTCTATTTTGTTTCTTTTTGAAGTTGGGATATTTAGCCCTACCCTCGAAGAAGTTCAGGAAAGCACTAGAAAGATTTAAAGCAGCTTGCTGAAGGACTTGTGATGGTGCTTCAGCCAACCACTCATACTCTTTCTTCATGGAGGGTAGAAGTTTGATTATTTCATTTCTGCTTAACCCCTTCCCCGTTTGCTTGTAAGTTTCAGACGTTAAGTTGAGGGCATAGTTATAGAACCATCTAGTACATCCAAACGACTTGGCAAGCAAAACTGATTGCTCACTTGTCGGATAGATTCTGTACTTGAAGGCTTTTAACATTTTTTTACCAAACCAGTGATACTATGGTAACACAGGACAGCCTAAATGCAAAGCCGTCTTAAAAGACGGGGTTTTAAGCCTATTTTTTTGATAAGATATTAGTAGCAACTGCGATCGCGCACTTCAAAAAACAGTTGACCGTTGACCGTTGACCGTTGACCGTTGACTGACTGATGACTGAGACTTGTGGTACAACAGCCAAACATCACGCAGAAGCTTAAATTCAGACAAAACTTAGCCGGCTAAAGCCGGCTGTGAGATTTTTTACAGCAGTGATGCTGTTTTAAGTTAATTTTGAGCCTTATCAGCTAAATCGAAAAGCAAAAATAAACGCAATTCGTCCGCATATCCACCCTGGGGCGGCTTTTCGCCCAATCTTCACAGCCTCATCCTCACTCTGGATGTTAAATTTTACCTGCCTGCTCATAGTTAATTTCAATGCCTTGACTTTTGAATGTCAAAGTGAGAAATTAACATCGCAGGCGACGAGCATTAGCACTTTTACTTTTGGCGAATCGCTCTTAAGACAGAATCAACTGCTGCCAAAAAACTAGAGGTTCCAAGTTAGACACTTTTTGCATAAAGTATACAGATACCTTTAAACCAGGAAAATCAGGCTGATGCCGGAGTTTTCTGTCTGTGGCACAATCTGAAATGAAACTTTCACGTCAGATGTTGCGGTATCTGTCAAAGCTTTTAACTGAATGTTAAAAGCACCATTGATATCGCGTCATATAGCATGACTGCTGTCGGCCCTGGCAGACTTCGATCGACTGACGGCTAAAATGAGTGTCTAAAAGCACCCTGAAATTCGCCTTGTCTATTGAGCTGCCATTGCTGTGCAACCTGTTCCTCTCAACTAACTCGTTGGGGATTTGGTTGCAGGTGGCAAACACCGACTTTCGCTGCCGCTTTCCTCGGAACCGTGCAATTGCTAAACTCGCTGCGCCGTCGCCAAAGTAGCTTCCGAAGGTTGGATTTGGTACTTTACGAGATTTGCCAGTTCTTGTAACTGACTAATCGCCTCTGCACCTTCTAGTTTCATCAGTTCGCGATCGTCCCGCATCTCAGTCCATGTGATACCGTAATCTGACACTAAAAATCGAATCAGATGGTTGTCCGTCAAACTGACCATAAATGAGGCACTGTTCATCTGACCCCCGCAAGTGTAGCAGGATGCCAGATAACCTCGACGCTCTAGCACGATCGCCAAAGCCTGGAGGTTCATGACCAAATCTTGGACGAATTTACGGTGTTGTTCTGCAAGTCTCAGAAACACAGTTTTTCTCCTATCACCACGCCGTATATTTTACACCCAATTTCATAATTTCTTAAGAATTGAGTATCTAGGTGCTGGTTCAGTATACGTTTAGTATGCTGAAAAAAAATCGAATTAGCGACCTCTTCAGCCTACCTTTACTAGATTAACCGAGTTGCGATCGCAACTAAGTATCAGCAGCGACATTAACCTCAAACACTATGTAATCGGAGACTACAGCCCCCAAAAAACTTCTGCTGTGACGGCTGATTCAGCCCTCGAACAGCCCAAAGATACAAATAACTAATGATAGCAATCGAGTTAGTTAAGTATAATAGTTCAATCGCCCTGGGGATACTCCTCCCAAAGTGTCGTAGTCTGCCGCAAGCTCCGAAAATCGCCATTTCCCAAAATCAAATGATCCAGCAGCGGAATCGACAAAAACTGCGCTCCAGCAAGCAACTGCCGTGTCAAAGCAATGTCCTCCGGGCTCGGCTCGACATTCCCCGAGGGGTGATTGTGCGAGATAATCGCCCGCGTTGCCCCAAGGCGGATCACTTCCCGAAAAATATCCCTCGGGTGAGCTAAAGTTTCGGTAGCTGTGCCGATCGTAATTACTTGAGTACCCAGCAGCCGATTTTTGACATCCAGCAGCACCACAGCAAAACGTTCCTGAGACTGCCACATCAAATCCTGACTGAGAGCATCCGCAGCAGCTTGTGGAGAGTCCACTACGGCCATATCTGGCGGCCGCGACTGAAACACTCGTTTTCCCAATTCCACCGCAGCCAAAATCGAAGTAGCCTTGGCTGGGCCAATCCCGTGAATCTGGGTCAACTCCTGGACGCTAATGCTCCGCAGTACACCCAGAGGATCGCGCTGGTGCAAGCTCAACTGATTTAAAATATACTGTCCGAGTCCGACAGCCGAAAGTTTGCCGGGGCCCTGACCAGTACCCAGTAGAATAGCAATCAATTCCGCAGTCGCTAAACTTTTCGGGCCGCCGGCCATCAGCCGTTCCCGCGGCCGTTCGCTACTCGGCAAATCCACAATTCTTAAGCTGTAAGTCATAGATGCACTGGCACCGCAAGCTCAACAATTAAATCATCTTAGCCGATGATCGTGCTTCTTGAAATCAGTACGATCGCCCAAAACAGCTAAATTATTAACCGAGGCTGTTGGCGCGTGCAAATCTAACGCAGCGTTTCGATTGTCGATCGAGTCTTTATCTCGATCGAGCCGATCAAAGCTACCTCTAACAGGTAAAATTGCTCGTAACTATGCTATTAAAGCACTCCCTCATTTATCGCCAAGAAGCGATCGGCCTAGATTCTTGCCATTCTATCGAGGTCAGCAGCGAAGAAACAGGCTGCGGCTGCTTAGGTGCTACCAAGCCAACCGATACAAACGAAGCGATCGTCAAAACGCCGTAAACAGCCACAGATAGCTTGCGAGTTGCCAGTCCCACCCATTGAGGATTTACCAAGCCCAGACAAAATGCTGGCGTTGAAAACATGAAAGTTAAAACAAACAAGCTGGACATCAGGCACCTCCTCCTTCGCCAACTGCACCGATCGATCACTTGTTTATCCAATTATCAGCTAAAAAATCCGCTGAAAACAGTTGCGATTGATGATTTATAACTTAAGGATTATTGCCGTTTCTCAAACAATAATCAAGCTGCTTAAATCTCATGCTTTAGCTAGTTGTTAAAAAATAAATGTCTTTTTAGGTCGCCAGAAAATCCAGCTTAAAATAGAAACTAAATTCTTTACTCAAAATATGCAAGTCCGCTTTAACGTAGTCCGCCAAAATCAAAATGAGGCTCCCCGCGTACATACTTACACCCTAGACGTGGATGAGAGCAATACCATCCTAGACTGCCTCAACAGCATCAAGTGGGAACAAGACGGCACTTTAGCTTTTCGCAAAAATTGCCGCAATACAATTTGCGGTAGTTGTTCGATGCGAATTAACGGGCGATCGGCTTTAGCTTGCAAAGAAAATGTCGGTAGCGAACTTGCGAGATTGCAAAAAATAGCTAATTCAAGTTCAGCACAACAGCCTGCCGATTTCATCCCAGAAATTACCGTCGCGCCCATGGGAAATATGCCGGTAATTAAAGATTTGGTGGTTGACATGACCAGTTTTTGGGACAACCTGGAAGCTGTTGAACCCTATGTCAGCACCGCCTCGCGAGCAATTCCCGAACGCGAATTTCTGCAAACTCCCGAAGAGCGATCGAAACTCGACCAAACTGGTAACTGCATCCTCTGCGGCGCGTGCTATTCTGAGTGCAACGCTCGGGAAGTCAACCCGGATTTTGTCGGCCCCCACGCCCTCGCCAAAGCTTACCGGACGATCGCCGATTCCCGCGACAGCGAAACCGAAAATCGGCTCGAAAAGTACAACGAAGGAACCGCAGGCGTCTGGGGCTGCACTCGCTGTTACTACTGCAACTCGGTTTGTCCGATGGAAGTGGCGCCGATGGATCAAATTGGTAAGATCAAACAGGAGATTCTCGATCGCAAAGACGACCAAGCCAGCCGATCGATCCGCCACCGCAAAGTCTTAATTAATCTCGTCAAAGAAGGTGGCTGGATAGACGAGCGCAAATTTGGCATCGAAGTAGTCGGAAACTACTTCCGCGACGTTCAAGGTTTGCTGAGTCTGGGCCCGTTGGGTTTAAGAATGCTCGCCCGCGGCAAATTCCCCTTGTCCTTTGAGCCTTCTGAAGGTACCGAAACCGTGCGAGATTTGATCGAATCGGTGCAAAATTTAGAAAAGTCGGCAGATTAGCGATCGGCTGTCATTTTCGGATAAATTAAAGATTGTGCGATCGGCACGGCGAGGGAAAAATAGGACTGATGGAAAGAAACCGGGTTTCTGGGCAAAATCTAAGATTCTCAACTATAGAGCTGCGAAGCAACCCGGTTTCTGGTCTCGATGTGCGTCCAATACTAAAAAAGTCATTGCCGGCTTGCACTCAAAAATCTCAACTCAAAACTCAAAAATTCAAACTTAGAAATGGCTGCTAAAACTCCTCCGTCTCCAACACCGCCAACTCCTGAATCCCCCAAAAAACCAGAACCTGCATTTGGTTGGAATGCCTACGCCGAACAAATCAACGGACGATTTGCAATGGTGGGATTCGTGGGACTTTTGCTGCTAGAGTTTTTCACCCGCCAGGATTTTTTTACCTGGCTGGGTCTCCGTTAAATTCATGTAAATCAATCCAGAATGAAAGTTGAAAAAATATCATTTTTTCGCTTTCCTTCTAATTTTAATAGATATTTACAATACAGTGTGTCGAATTATAGATGCAGTTTAAAAACATTGATAATTGCAGACAAACCGATGAATTTACAAAAGTTAATAGTAGTTGCTTGTAGTGCGATCGTCCTAAAATTATCAAGACACGGCAATGCCGTGTCCTGACTCCGAAGTTGCGTTCATATCATGTCCGGTCAATTACCATCACAAGAACAGTTTGTAGTGCGGACTTCAGTCCGCAGCATTTTGCAGTTTGTAGTGCGGACTTCAGTCCGCAGCATTTTGCAGTTTGTAGTGCGGACTACGAACTTATCTGATTGCGGTTAATCGATCGGATACGATATCAAACTAATTTACAGTCACTTCACGGATAATCAAACTGTACTTACCTCTACCTTTTGGAGGTGGATCGTAAGCATTGACAACTACTCGGTAGCGACCGCTTGCAGACAAGGTAAGAGTTAGCTCAGAATTGGAATTTTGCTGCGTGACATCATCATTTTCTCCCAGTAGCTCGCCCTGGGAGTTGAGGACAGCCAGATAAGTATCAAACTCGCTACTTTCTACATTGACAACCACTTTCTGACCCTGAGTGCCTTCAAAGGTGTACTCATCGTACAAACTGCTGTCCGAGGGCAGTACCGAAGACTTAGAAGTTGTGAGTTCTCCCTTTTGCTCTAAAATGATTTTAGACGATCGCCCATCAGGACTTGGCGAAGGTTGTACAGTTGGGGTCTGAGTTGACGAGGGCTTTGGAGTTGGCGGCCCGGAAGGCGACGGGTTGGGGCTTGCTTGAGCTAAAACAGCCTTGCCCGCTTGACTCGCATTATGTACATTTTGAGGAAATTCTGCTGAAAGGATCGGGGAAATGCTGTTGGTAACTCCACCTAAATTTGACACTGGTACGGAGAGAGTCGGTTTCCCAGAAAAAATAGCTAGTAGAGCAATTGGCGCGATCGCCCAAAATCTAATTTGACCCATGAATTACCTCGATAGTCAGTTGACAGTTGACAGTTGACAGTTGACAGTTGACCTGTGGCAGTTGACCTGTGGCAGTTGTCAATAGTCAGTTGTTAGTTGTTAGTTATGAGAATGAAGAACGTTTTAACTGCCAATCACTAATCACCAATTACCAATTACCAACTTTTAGCGGATAGTTAGATTGTAACGACCCCGACCTGAAGCATCATAAGCATTGACAATCACGCGGTAGCGACCCGTAGCTGGCAAAGTAACGCTCAGAAACGCATTTTTGCTCGAATCGCTCGCATCGTCATTTTCTGCCACTAATTTGCCGTTAGGGTCAAAGATAGCCACATAGGGATCGAAATCTGTACTTTCCAGGGAAATGCTGACAGACTGACCCGATCGACCTTCAAAAGTATACTCGCGATACAGACTGTTATCAGAAGGCAATACCGGGCCACCTGCGACTAAAGCGCCTTCTTCTTGCAAAATCGCCCGAGAAGGTGCGCCAGGAGCACTCGCTTTCAGTTCTAACGTATAAGCCCCCAACTGCCTAGCTTCGTTGGAATTTGCCAGCAACGTGTAAGTGCCATCTGCTGGGAGCCTGACTGTAATTCGGGCGTTTTTATTGCCCGCTCCGTTATCATCTTGCGCGATTTCGCGCTCGTTGGGGCCGAGCAAAATTAAATAAGGGTCTATCTCTTGACTTTTCATTTCTATTGTGATTTGCTGTCCCGCTTTTCCCTCAAAGGAGTAGAGGTCAAAAAAGCTGTTGTCTGCGGGCAGAATGCTAGACTTGTCGGTAAGTTTGCCTGTGACGGCGGGCCCGTTTAACGCAACTTTTTGAGGTGATTTGTTGCCAAAGGGCGATCGCCTTTGAGCAACGCGGGGAGCTCGCCCTTCTCGCACCGCAGTCAAGAAAGCTGGCACTTTGTCTATGACAATTGCAAAACCGATACCGATATTGCCTCCGCCCTGGCCGCGAGTAAAAATAGAAGTATTGACGCCAATTAATTCTCCAGAACTATTAAGTAGCGGGCCGCCGGAATTACCGGGATTGATGGCCGCGTCAGTTTGAATTAAGCCGCGGGCTGCGTCGATGCGGCTGACAATTCCGACTGTAAAAGTACCTTGAAATCGACCGAAAGGATTGCCGATCGCAAATGCTTGTTGTCCGACTTTCACCGAACCGGCACGGGCTAAAGGAATTGTGGGCAAATTGTTTTGACCGCGAATCTTCACCACCGCTAAGTCTAAACCTTCTTCGCCGAATCCAACGACATCCGCGACCAGTTTTCTACCGTCTGACAAAATTATATTTACGGTACCGCCGGCAGAAACAACGTGAGCGTTGGTTAACACCATGCCGTCGGGGCTGATAATTGTGCCGCTACCGTTAGATTTAGCTGTATCGACGGTAACAACCGCCGGACTGGCTTTTTCGTATACCCGAATATTCGTTTGTTCTTCGGCATTTTCGGCGATCGGGCCTGTCCGAGGCACCGAGTTAAATTCCGCTAAATTTGCCTTCTGCTGTCCGGGGGGCACCTTAACAACCGCAGCAGCCCTGGCTGCAACCCCAACTATGAAAATTCCTGATACCGCTAAACTTAGAAGTTTGAAATTCATGATCGTGAATTAGTATTTTTTAACGATCGGCAGTTAGCAGTTAGGTGTTCGGGTCAACTGCTAACTATGACCTGTAATTATTTTAGGACTTGGAGAAGGGTATGGATAAATTAAAGCTTGAGATTGCTTTAAGATTTCGCCTGCTGCTGAGTTTTCGGTAAGTCGATCGACTTATAGGGCCAGAGTTTGGTTGCAAAACTAAGATAAGCCAGCAGTTTCGGCAATTCTCGAATCTTCTGGCGGGCGATCGACAATATACTTAAGATTAGCGTCCCGCACCACAGCATCCTCATCGCCGTAGAAAAAAGACAGCAAAGCAAAACGCTCACCGCTAATCATCGCCGTCGCTTCGTGTAGCAAAGAACACGAAAAAATAATCGCCGTACCAGAATCTCCTTTATAACCGTGCGGTGCGTACTCCGGAAAGCGCAAAAATCCCCCCGTGTACTCCCCCACATTCAAATTCAAAGTCATCGCAAACCTGCGGTGTACCGTACCTTTGCTCGTATTGTCGCGGTGTGGATGAAAATAACCGCCACTTTGGGCATCGTAACAAGCTATTAAATACCGTTCAAACCGAGTAATTTTAAACTGGAAAGCTTTTTGTACTTCCGGTACCACCCTACGCAGAATAATCGCACTCAATTGTCGCTGCAAATTCGGGTTTTCAATAAATAAATCTCGACGTTTCTTGAAATTATCATCGTGAATGCCAACAGTTTTCCCGTCTATTTGCCTCATAAAACCTGAGGGAGTGCCGCCGTCAGCCTTGTATATATCGATCAAACTGCGACAAGATGCTTTGTCCAAAACGTTAGGAATTACCAACACCGGGGCGTGGCGAGTGGCGGCTCGGGCTTCCTCAATTGGGGGCAAAGTTTTCATAAAATCCAACACTTGCTGAGCGTGTTGGTGCGGTTCGCCCATCGGCAAAATGTTAATTACCTGAAGGTTTTCGTTGAGAACAAAGGTTTGGGGGGCATATTGAACTCCCCCAACTCCATTTTGTTCGACATCTCGGGAAACACCGTATTGTTGGCTGAGTTTTTTGTCGAAGTCCCAGAAAAAGATGAATGATGGAGCAATTGTTGTCGGTCTGTTTTGTTGTTTGTCTGCTGCATCAACGCTCACTCCGAACAGCGGTACTTGCAAAGTCTTGAATTCTTCTGAAAGCTCTTGAAAGTTTTTGAGGATAACTTGGATTTGTTCAAAAGCTGCGCTAGCAAAGAAAAACAGCACGACTCGTCGGCCGCCAACCGTCGAGAAATGAAATAAGGGGTTATTGCTCGAAGCAATCGAAAACCAAGGAGCCGGGTCTCCTATTTCCAGTAAGGGCATATTGATGATTTTAGATTTTAGATTTTAGATTTTAGACTATTGTACTTTGGGTTAGTTCCAGAATTTGTATTTTGTGCGATCGCAAAGATTTGTAGTGATGACCTTCGTCCGCAAATATGAGAAGGACTAAAGTCCTCACTACAAACCTCATAAGGATTATTTATAGGAATACTATTAAATATATTTCAAGATTGTTTTTATTAGCTTTTTTCACTACTTTAGTTATTTAAACATTCTAAGATCTGAGAATAAGTAGATGGGCATCAATAAACGCAACGTGAACAAACCTGACGGTCAACTGAGTACAGTTAGACCGCAGGCTTCTTTTTCCTTTTTTGCAAAGGCTTTTTTGAGTGACGGAGTTCCCCCGCCACTTTCGTGATTCAGACCAATTTTCTTGATAAGTTTGGCCGAATTTTCATCTCGATCCAAAGACTCGCCGCACTGACAAGAATGCCACCGCTGGGATAATTCTTTCGGAACTTTGTTGAGGCAATGCCAACAATGCTGGGAAGTTCCCTTCGGATCGACAAACAAAACGATTTTACCCAATTTCCAGGCGACATACTTGAGGACGTTGGCAAATTGACCGTGAGCAGCATCAAGTATTGATTTATTCAAGCCACTTTTAGCCGCTTGACCGTTTGGCAGATAAACCAGACTACCGTTTTCAATCTCAGTCTTGGGTTTGGCACATCTAGTTAGATTCTTGAGACTCAAATCTTCAACCACTAAAACATCGCATTTGCCAAACAACTCATGTGCTGTTTTGAATTGAAAATCAAGTCTCGCTAAGGCTACAAATTGATGCAGCTTAGAAATTTTGTCTTTGATAATTTTCCAAGGCTTAGAACCTTTAACTCTCGACGCTAGTTTCGCCTGAAGATGAGCTAATTTCTCGGCAGATTTCCTCAAGAACCTAGGATTTTCAATCCTTTCGCCATTAGAAAGGTAAGCGTAATTGGTAATTCCCAAGTCAATACCAAGAGTGTTTTCATCAGTCGGTTGAATTTCGGCAACCGTCACGGGAACCGTCTTATCTTCTAGCGTCAGGGCAATATACCACCCGTCTGCTCCTTTGATAACTGTCCCCGTCTTAACCGTGAATCCTGTAGGTATTGGACGATGGAATGCCATCGGTATTTGACCTATTTTGGCAAGGTTAATACAAATCCTATTTTGCTGATCCTTGATAATATCTAAATTATCTAATTGGGGATAAGTGAAAGATTTGTAGTAATGGAATCCTTTAAACCGAGGCTTGCCTCTACGATTGCCATTTTTGTCGGGCGTGGTGAAATTTGAGAAGGAAGTTTCCACTCGGTTGACCACATCCTGCAAAACTTGAGAATTCAAAACTTTGTAGTCAGGAAACAGCTTCTTAATGTTTTTTAGATCGGCTAACTGGATGGTTTGCCACTGCACATATCCGCCTTCAATGTTTGAAAAAACATCACCTTTCCTGGTTACAGGATTGCCTGACTCATCCTTCTTTCTGCCATCCCTAGTTTGCACTCTGGTCAAGGGAATATTTTGATAAATCTCGTCAACAGGTACTATGGATGCAGTTAAAGGGCAAGAGTTGACGGGTGTTCTCGTTGCTTCCCACCATATAAATCTTTCGCTCAATCGGTAGTTGTACTGACGGCGGCATAGTTCTAGGTGAGTCGCAATCGTTACCAATTGGGTTTTTGTGGGCTTGAGGCGGTATTTGTACGTCAGTTGCATAGAAACTTCCTTTTTTTTTCGACCTGCTCACAGTTTTAGCACTTAGGAAGTACATTGAAAATCAAGACGCCCCCGAAGACTAATTCATCGTGGCTAAGCTTAATTGTCGGCTTCCGTTCCTCCATCCGACGAGCCTTTCATCCCTCCGGTAATTCATTCGGGGTACTTCGCTTAACGCTCAGATTCATCCCCTCTGAATATACCGAGGGACTTCTCGGCTGGCAGTTAATATTTGTCTCGATCGCGCGAGAAATGTTTAGTTTAACCCACCTACTTATCTTTGCCTATTTGTCGAAATTGGGGGAACTATCCGGTTGGTCTTCCGGGTATTCTACGGGGCGATACTCCACGTAGTCTGATGGCGGTGCTTCTATCTCGCGGTTGCCGGGGCGAGACCTTGATGCTTCGGAAGGCCGGGGTTTTTTGGTTCTCGGCGGCGCGTCAGAACTGCGGTTTTCCGAAGTTGGGGGGCGGTTGCGGCTGCTGCGGGCCGGTCTTTCTTCGGGGTTGTCTGAAACGTCCCAGTTGTCAGAGCCTTGGGCGGGCGGGGCTTCTGGGCGCGCCGGACGTTTGCGCGAGGGAGGGCGATCGATCGACTCCCGAGATGCGTTCGCGCTACCGTTGCGATTCGACGAGGGACGGCGGCGGGGCTCATCGTCGTAGACTTCCCGCGAGGAACGATTTTCTTGACTGCCTCTAATCCGGGGACGCTGCGGGTAGTCTTCCTCTGGTTCTATCTGGTCGAAGTCGTTATCGTAGCCATCGTAAGCGTAGGCGTTGCTGACTGGTCGCTCTTCATCTACGTATTGGGAGCGACTTTTAGCTTGGGCTGTGGTCGCTCCCCGCAGTTTGATGCTTTCGGCTGCAAAAAATATGGCGGAACCTGCAAGTAAAAATTGACCGAATGCCAGAATTGGGTCAAGCCGCCATCCTTGAAATAACAGAATACCGCCACAGAGCAAGCCCACGGCTGCAAAAAAAATATCGTGGTCTCGGGCTAGTTTGGGACGCCACGATCGCAGAAAGTACAGTCCTGCCCCTGCTACTGCTAGGATGATCCCTAACAGGCTGCTCAAGTTCAATCCTAAATTGACCATTAGCCTATCTCCTATGTCTTTCCTATGTTAGCGAGTTAGATTTTACATCTATCAATAAGTCTGTCAGTCTGTTATCCCGACTGTGGTTTCACAGGGCAGCCTCCGGTCAAGCTTTCAGAAGAGGGAAGCGCACCTTATAACAATGAGTTTAACGGGAAAAAACCTCAGCTTGGCCGTCAACCGAAGGTTTTGCCTTCACAGTTGCTGGTAGCCGAGGTTTCACAAGCCGGAAAATGCCCGACGTGCAGCCGAATATTGACTTACAGCGCCTGACTTAAGTCCCGCCGACTTTTTAGGTGCGCTTGATTTTGTCTTTTTGGCTGATAAAGATCAGGGCGATGGTTGCTGGAATGACTACCAGCGAAACGCCGACCAGCAGGCTGTACAAAAAGTTCGCGAGTGAAGGAGTCATAAATTCAAGACCTTTGTTACAACAATTTGATTTTTATTAATTTTATCAGCAGTCAGTTCTCAGGGAGAAGTTCGGCAACGGATTTTGCAATGGATGTGGTGCTACCAGCAATATTTTTACCCTGGAAAACTCTCAGTCTCGCACCCTCAAACCCTCTAACTCTTTCCATCCGAAGGTATAAGGCCGGAATAATTCTGCCGATCGTGTTCGATCGCACCTGGGAAACGGTTAAAATTATGAAAGGCTGACTTCACAAAACTTAAGATTTTCGAGATAAGACCCATGACTGGTATTACCGTTGCAAGTTGGATTCTGGGCTCTGTTCTAGTATTGATGACTTTGCTATTTATTTTTCGGATCGTTCTGACTTGGTATCCCGAGGTGAATCTGAGTCGTTTACCGTTGAGTTTGATTGCTTGGCCGACGGAACCTTTTTTAGCCGTAACTAGAAAGATTGTACCGCCGATCGGCGGAGTGGACATTACGCCGATTATCTGGGTGGGCATCTGTAGCTTGCTGCGAGAAATGATGCTCGGCCAGCAAGGCATCCTGACGATGATGATGTAAAATTTATTACTCACATCAAGGTACGTTGTTGCGCTTCAGCGCTCTTTTGCATATGTCAAGGAACCCAAATTAAATAATTTACACATATTTTGTGGGATGGGCGTCCCGCCCGTCCTTTCTTGACGGGCGAGACGCCCATCCCACAATACTGTAAAATTTGTTACTCAAATCTAGGTACGTAGTTGCGATGAAAGCGCTCTTTTGCATATATAAGGAGCGCTGAAGCGCAACTACGTACCTTTGTTGCTGGCAGGGTTTGATTAATGACCACTAACCATTTTGGCCCATGAACTGTTCGACAAAATTCGTGTAAACTTCGCCCCTGAGAAACTCGGGGGAATCGAGGATTTTTTGGTGGAAACTGAGGGTGGTGGGGACGCCGGTGATGGCGCATTCCCGCAACGCCCGTTTCATCCTGCGGATGGCTGAAGGTCGATCGCGCCCCCATACAATCAATTTACCAATTAAAGAATCGTAGTAAGCCGGTATTTCGTAATCGGTGTAAACGTGAGAGTCCATCCGCACGCCAGGGCCGCCGGGAGGCAAAAAGCCGGTGATTCTGCCGGGATGGGGTCGGAAGTTGCGATCGGGGTCTTCAGCATTGATTCGGCACTCGATCGCGTGGCCGCTGAGAATTACTTGGTTTTGCTTGATTTGCAGTTTTTCACCTTGGGCGATCCGAATTTGTTCGGCAATCAAGTCGAGCCCTGTAATCATCTCCGTGACAGTATGTTCCACCTGAATCCGGGTGTTCATTTCCATGAAGTAGAACTTGCCCGATTTGTCAAGCAAAAATTCCACAGTCCCTGCACCCGTGTAGTTAATGGATTTGGCCGCGGCAATGGCGGCGTGACCCATTTGATCCCGCAGTTTCTGGCTGAGGGCTGGGCTGGGGGCTTCTTCCAGGAGTTTTTGGTGCCGGCGCTGAATTGAACAATCTCTCTCGCCGAGATGGATGACGTTACCGTAGTTGTCGGCGAGGATTTGGATTTCGATGTGGCGCGGTTTTTCGATGAATTTTTCGAGGTAGACTCCGGGATTGCCGAAGGCTGCATCGGCTTCGCCTTGGGCTGCTGAGAAAAGTTTGGGGAGTTCGGATGCTTCTCTGACTAGCCTCATGCCACGGCCTCCACCGCCGGCGGTGGCTTTGATCATGACAGGATAGCCGATGTCGCGGGCTATTGCTAAAGCTTCGCGATCGTCCGCCAGCAATCCGCCGCTACCGGGAACTGTGGGGACTTTCACCCGCTGCATGGTTTCTTTGGCGGTAGATTTGTCGCCCATCGCCCGCATCGCAGCCGGAGAGGGGCCAATGAAAGTAATTTGATGATCCGCGCAGATTTCGGCAAATCGGGCATTTTCGGCGAGGAAGCCATAGCCAGGGTGAATGGCTGCGGCGTTGCGCGTCAGGGCAGCCGAGATAATGTTAGGGATGTTTAAATAGCTTTTGCTACTGGTGGGGGGGCCGATGCAAACGGCTTCGTCGGCCAACTGAACGTGCAGGGCGTGCTTGTCTACGGTGGAGTGAACGGCGACCGTGGCAATCCCCATTTCCTCGCAGGTGCGTAGTATGCGGAGGGCGATTTCCCCCCGATTAGCGATTAAAATTTTCGAGAACCCCATCTTCGGTGCTTATTCACTCAATATTCTGTAGAATAATCCCTTTCGGTATCTTCTGGATAATGGTTGCCCATAAATTCTTAATAAAAATTTATTTTACATTTTGGTGATAGTTGTGCTATGGTTTTAAATCGGTGGTCGAAAAGGGCTAGTCACAAGTTAAATGTCAGGAACCTCAACCTGTGCGTGTTTAACTGGTAACGCAAAAAAATCCCAGAGATTGTCGGAAAGAGCGGATGTGGCGGAATTGGTATACGCGCACGCTTGAGGTGCGTGTGGCATTATGTCCTTGCGAGTTCGAGTCTCGCCATCCGCATTGAATATGTAAAACAACTGTTGACAGTTTTTGCTGTTAGCAGTTGTTTTGTTTTTGATGGGTGGGTGCCCAGAAACCGGGTTTTTGCGACAGACTTGGTTAGGATGCGAAGATTTGGGAAAAAACCCGGTTTCTGAGATTTAGTTGCTATACTGTAGACACTATGTATATACATCCTTAAACAAGGTGAACTCCTGAGAATAATATTACTAGCTAGAGGATTTGACTATGGTTGGGACGATCGCAAAGTGGGGAAACAGTCTTGCTGTTCGGATTCCACAGCATTTAGCTAAAGAGATTAACTTAGTGGAAGGTTCCCAAGTGCAGCTTGTCTTGATAGATGGTAGGCTGACGATCGAACCGATAACTCGTCGGCGGTATTCGCTTGAGGAGTTGATTGAGGCGATTACTCCAGAAAATCTTCATACTGAGATTGATAGTGGAGTTGCTGTGGGGAATGAAGTTTGGTGACACAATCAAATCCCTACATTCCGAGTCGAGGCGATATTGTTTATTTAGACTTTGACCCCACTAAGGGACACGAACAAAAAGGACTTAGACCTGCTTTTGTGCTGTCGCCTCGTGCTTATAATCAGAAAAGTTCTTTAGCTTTATTTATGCCTATTACCAAGCAACAAAAAGGGTATCCTTTTGAAGTTGCTTTACCAATTGGATTAAAAGTTCAGGGAGTGATTCTTGCAGATCAAATTAAGTGTCTAGACTGGAAAGTTCGCGGTGTTCGATTCGTTGAGTCTGTATCTGAAGATGTGATTGAGGAAGTGCAAACCAAAATTGAGCCATTATTACTCTAAAAGTAGTGGCGAGAAACCGGGTTTTTGCGACAGACTTGGTGACAACTCCTAGATTTCGGAAAAAACCCGGTTTCTTAGATTTTGGATTGTGGGTGGGTGGCGAGAAACCGGGTTTTTGCGACAGACTTGGCGACAACTCCCAGCTTTCGGAAAAAACCCGGTTTCTGTGGTTTTGCGCGAGTATCGTCGGGTGCGTCGCTATCAGATATCTTCAAGTACGATCGAACTTCTGACAGCGACGCACCATACAAAATACTCTTTAACTGTCGATCGACAATTGTGTTTGAATTAAAAAGATAGATACTTATCGTTTGTCAAGTAGAATGGGGTTAGTTAGGTTCCGAATCCGAGAGTTTGCGGACGAAAAGGGATGGACGCTAAAAGATGTTGCCGATCGCTCCGAAGTTCCGTACAGTACAGTCAGGCACTATGCTCGTTCGGAAGGACTAGCAACGGTTGATATCACATCAATTCAGAAAATAGCTCGCACCCTCGATGTTTTGATTGAGGAGTTGATGGAAGTTGTTAAAGAATAAAATGATCGATCGGTAATTAGGATCTCAGAAACCGGGTTTTTTCGACAATACTGCGTTGAAGACGACAGATTAAGTAAAAACCCGGTTTCTTTTGTCGGAGTGGGTAAATCGAGATTGATTTAGGTGAAAAGGGCGATCGTCCTTTGATGTTTTTAGGGAAAGGGCGATCGGCTTTTTATCAGCAGGTGTGAATTCTGCTATCGGCTCTCTTTAAGCTGGTTGTAATTTTGGCGCACTGGTGCATTCAAACCAGGTTGTTCAAAGCGCACAGCTTGCCCAAGTACCAGGATAATGATAGTCAAGACAACAAAGAAAGACTGCGAACCTTGGAAGGGTTCGACTAATTCATCGATTTTGTAGAAATTGCCGCAGTCGCACAGCCGGATATTCGAGTTTTCAGGGTGGGAATGCCAATTGCAGGGCAATTTTTTGAGGCTGGAATTGTCTTTGTAAGGGCAAGTAGTCATCTGATTTTTCCTCGTCAAGTAAAGAGTGTTGATGTATTGAAGATTGGCAAAATTTAGCTGTGGGGAGGCGATCGCATCACTATCAAATGCGATCGCCAATCGTTTAAGATTCAGTTCGGTTCGGGAAATGAATGTTAAGCGTCATAGTTGGGCAGATCGCAGAGCCCGGACAACAGAGATTGTGAGGGCGATAGCGCATCAATTGCGAGAATTGCCCTTTGCTGAGTTTCTGTTCTTCAACGAGTTTCGGTTTACCGCCACGAATTTTGTATTTGCTGTCAATTGCTGCTTCGCCGGCAATCAAAATATTCACGTTGTACCAAGAATCGTGACAGTGAATTCCTGTATCTGTCGCCGGTGGTAGGTGGATCAGAAGAATCTCGAACAAGCAGCAGGAAAACAGCCGGATATAGCTGTAGCCACGCCAGTGAGTCTCGATTAGTTGGGGGCAAAGCTGTTGCAGTTGCGACCATTTGTCGCTGGAAGTGTTGGCTTGCAAGAGAATGAGGAGAATTTCGCACAGCAGGATGATGCCGTTGGCCTGTCGGGGGTTTGGCGACGGGCGATCGGGATCTAGAGATAAGTTGTCCATGATGCTATCTTGGAGGTATGTTTATTTGACTAGCGGCGATTCCTCTGTGGAGCGCCGTTTTTCGTTGTTTTGAGACAACAGTGCCATTTTGCTCTGTGTAAGCATCTGACGCAGCGTTCCCAGTGAACTTAATATCAAAAATAAACGACACATCAAACATTAATGCCGATCATCAGCGCCGATGTAAAAAAAAATATGTTAAAGTTATCCAAATTCAATCACAGTAAGCTTCTCAGCAAATTGTGCTAGGACAAAGCCCCATATCCTGCCGATAATCGGCATTTTAGAGCTAAGTAGGCAAAATGCCTAACCCCAGATTCGGGGTTTTTAGTACGGAAAGCAAAGTCGATGGTTAGGACCAAAACACCAAAAATTCTGTTATGTCTAAAAATTGTTATTTGACTGGCAAAGGGCTGCAAAAAGTACAAACTGCTTTAAGGAAATTGTCTCAGGGTTATAGTCAGGAAAATTGTTTAAAATCAGTGAACAAGCCGTTTCCTGAAAATGTCAACCTTTCAAAATTAGAATCTATGGTTAGACAGCAGCGTGAAACACTCAAGAAAATACTCCATAGGACACATCCTGTTAATAAAAAAAGTCTGGATGATCTGTTTACTGCTCTTTCTATAGACCTAGAAGAAAGTGATTATGAAAACCGTGGTCGTGATCCTAAAAATGCAACCTCTACTAACCAAAGGATAAGCGCAAACACCCACAAAGCTCCAGGAGAGCAAGTCACGCAGGTGATTGCATCAAAGAATGGCATCCCTAAAGTTATTAGAACGATCAGTCAGAACAGGAGAAATTTATAGATTGATTATCTTATCTAGCGTTAAGGCTCTACCACATCGGTTGTATTGCCAGATTTGATATATTTGGTAATGTACTTTTGCACCACAGGTTGTACAGTAAAAAGTAATTCACTGCCTTTTGTAATTTTTTCTATTAAGAAGCACCATACTAAAGATTCTAAAGCTTGTATAACATCTGCTATATCTGCTTTTGACTGAAACTCTTCTTGCAATTGTTTGAATGAAATTGGATAGTGATAATTCGCTACATAGCATATAAGGTTATTTTCTAAAATTGATAATGCTTGGAACTGCTCATCCAATATTTTTTGAATCCCCGGCATGATTGTTATTGTGCCGAGTTGTAAATACTCAGATACTTTGCCATTAAATAGGCTTTTAATTGTCTTAGCAACTAGCTTTAAGCCCAAGGGATTGCCTCGATATAGTTGAATGAGGTCACTCCATTTATCCTGGTCAGATAAAGATTCTTCTTTGAAGATTTCTGATGCTGTTTCTACGGTTAACCCATCCAATTTTAATGAACGAACAGGTCTTATGGAGCCTTCTAGCAATGCAATCTCTCTAAATCGTTGCCGACTGATTAGAACTAAGCAACTTTGATGAGATACTTCTCCTACCCGTTTAATGAGATCGCCATACCCTTCGTAGCCCTCTTTATATTGTCTATATAGATGCCCAGGTTCTAAAATCAACTCAGCATTATCGAGTACCAACAGACATCGATGCGATCGCAAATACTGGATCAGGATCGACATGAGATTAGCTGCGTCTTTTGGTAAATTAGTGAGTTCCTGATTGGAAAAAAATTTGATCGAGTCTGCTAAAAACTCTGTGACAGGTGGGGCATAATGAAGACTTCGCCAGATGACGTACTGAAACTCACCCTCAATCTGTTTTGCCACTTTCACAGACAGAGCAGTTTTGCCAATCCCACCCATGCCCAATATTGCCACCAGTCGGCAGCGATCCTTCACGATCCATTGGTGTAGGGTTGCCAGATCCTCAGTGTGTCCATAGAAAACAGGTACATCTGGTGCTTCACCCCAGTCTTGGGCTGAGATGGCGCTCGCCCCTTTATCCTCTACTTTCGTTTGGAAAAGTGGGATTGATTGCAAATGCGAGCCTCGCTCCAGCACAGTTCGCAGATTAGTTTTTGCGACTGGTTCCCCTAATACTGATGAGAGTTGATTCCACAACTGAGCAGCAACGCTCTTGACGTAAATTGCATTATATGAGTGTTGTTCAGCAATGTGGTGATACCTTTTACCTTTCCAAGTGTTCAGAACTATAGCCTCTTGCAAATGCGTCAGGTGTTTTCCTGTTGTGGTCCAGATTAACTCATCAGTGATTCTTAAGGCTTCCTCAACGTTCATTGCTTAAGGGGGAGTCTAGTTATGACTGTAATCTTACCATAATCTTACCGCTATCTTACCTTTACTCTAAAATATTACTTTTTAACACTTTTTAACCGACTGTATCTTGCTGACAAGTTTGGATATCCGCAGTAGAGTAACAAGTATGTATTCACTTGCATAAAATTATAAAAACTCCCCGATATACAAAGAAAAAGCCAAAAGAGGAAGCCAAAAGTGTATAAGACATCCACTAGAGTTCGCGATCGGCATTCTTACAAACCAGTTTTGGGAACGGTCAAAAAGGCGATCGATCGGAATTTGTCTGAAAAAGTCTATCTTCAAGGCACTTACTGGCAGCTAAGGGTCGTTTCATCTGCTGATATTAATGGAGCAAATGCGGCTTTTGATTACACTACAGATACTATTTATTTATCAAGGGAATTTCTGGCCAAAAATGTAAATAACCTACAGACAAAACTAAGTGTTCTGTTGGAAGAGATTCGCTTACCTAATGTCAGCGAGCGGCATCGTTATCAATTCACAGCTAGCGAAATAGAAGAGTTTGAGTCGGATTGCGAAGAGCCATTACCAAAAGTCGTTCGCTCAGCGATTGGCATCAAAAGACATCGCTATCGATTCACAGCTAGGGAAATAGAAGAGTTTGAGCCTGATTTGAAGCTATAATACTCCAATTCATCACAAAAAGTGGTTGGAGTTTACTATTGAATTATGCGTATTATTCCAAGTTCAGCGATGCCTGAGCCAGTACGCCAGATTTTGGCTGAACTAGAAAGCAAAGGATATGAGTTTACCTGCTATCAAAAGAAAAATGGTGAAACCTTCATTCAATTTTCGGATGAAGTAAAAATCATAGATACTGATGAAGTAGAGCCTTGTGATACCGTTATTTATATTAAAAAAGTTGTCAGTTTAAAACCGCCTCGTGATTCAGATTACGCAATTTTTGCTACCTTCATCTGTCACGGGATAGAGGGAAACAAAGCTGAATCTTTCAATAAAGAGGTTGATACTCTCAACTACAAAAACTTATTAGGAAAGTTTGTGCGCGACTGCGATGATGAGGTTCGCTATATTCTGTGCTTTACCAATGAGGGTGAGAGTTTCCTGATTTCAGAAGATCAATCTGAATCTCAGGATATTTTGTATGTTACTAATCATTGTGTGACTCACCTGAATTCAGAAGTGGTAGAAGCCCGTCTTGAATATCATAATAAGATGAAAAGTAAAGTTTTTCCAATGTTGGAAAAATTGAGAAACTCTTAAACTCAACTACCGCAGATCTACAATTCTATTGGCAAATCCCGATACTCAATTGGCTGACGCACCAGCGATCCCTCTGCTCCGAAAACTTTCTGACGGTCTTTTGTCTTACCAAGTCGATCGGCAAAGTCTTGAATAATTGTGAAAACTCGATCGTCGTGAGAGAGTTCGCGTAGCTGATTTTCAAGAGTTTCCAGATTGTTAGGCTCATTATTTGCTACAGCCATCACGATCGATCTATCCTGTTGTCGATCGCACTCTCAGATTCCAAAGGACGATCGATTTCATCAGGATCGAGCATCACTTCATCATCTTCATCCAAGTCCAAATTCTCTGGAACTAATCGATCGAAACTATTGCGAGTAGGAAGCTCAGGCATATCTCCCAGCATCGCAACTGCTTCCGCAAGTAGATTGAGATTCTCAGGATCTGGGTGTTTTTGTGCCGCCCGCACAGCCAAGATGACGATACGCAATCCTCCTCTCATGCGATCGACATCACGGGCCAGTCCATACATTGCTTGAAAGTCATTTTCCTCAATAATGCGGTACTGTCCTGTTTTTGTCTGGAGGGTAGCAATGACACCATTGGCGATCGAACTGAGTGCTTCTGCGCCTTTCAAACGAAACTTCTCAAATGATGTCCAATTTGCACCGCTTCGTAACCTAAATTTTTTATTTGTAATTTGCATAGTTTAACCTCTTTCTTATATCCTAACGCAAATCCAACGAAAAAACAACGGCTATTGATTTTGATGGGTGGCTGGCCAGAAACCGGGTTTTTGCGAGAATATTTGGTGACAGGCGAAGAGATGGGAAAAAACCCGGTTTCTTCGATCGCGCGGAACCGTATCAATTTCTACCCAATCCCGTACAAGTAATCGAAATTACCGTCTCCCACAGAGTTTCTAAGGGTATTGATGATTTTCTTTGTGTCATCGTAGGGCCCCTCAATATAATAAGGTTTTCCATCGCGACCGAATTTCAAGCTGATTTCGCTGGTTGGTTCTCCTAAATGAGCCTTCGACTCCTCGAAATCGCGATGCGGTTTAAAGCCTAATGTTTTGGCATAGGCGATCGCACCCCAAACCAAAGCTTGTGCTTGCTCTAAACTAATCTCTTCGTATCCCACAAACGGCGAGTAAGAATTCTCGATGAGATTTTTATATTGGCTATCGTTGCAGTTACGCGGCGGCATGGCATCCTTCACCCCCAAACACCAGTAGTCGATCAAATAAGTGGCTGCAACAAAACGATTGTATCCCTTGGAACGGGTAACCATCACTAAACCCAAACCGCCCGCTTCAGTGGTTTCATTTCGCAACAAGACATTGGCAAAATTTACATCCACGAGACATTGAGCAACGGGCAATAAATCTCCTTTTTCGGCGCTAGCGAGGGCTGTTTGTTCTGCCTGGGATCTAAGAAAGGTACTGACTTCGGATGCTGTCAATCCTAACTTTCGGGCGATTTGTTTGGGCGTTAATTGGCGATCGCGCAGGCTGAGTATCTCTTGTTCTTGTTCGGGTTGCATGGTTTGTCTACTCCCGTCAGGGCTGGGTTTGATCTGAGCGGATTATTGTAGCGCGATCGCGCACGAAAGTACAGATTGACTTTTGTGACGAGGGTTGAGAAACCGGGTTTTTGCGACCAACTTCGTAACATTGCAAATATTCAGGAAAAAACCCGGTTTCTGAGATGGTGCGCGGGTGGCGAGAAACCGGGTTTTTTTGAGATTATTCGTTATTATCGATAAAAATCGTAAAAACCCGGTTTCTTGGATTGGAAGGACTGAAGTCCTCACTACGAACCTAGTTTTGCGCTAATTTCGGTGGCCGCCCCATTAAACCGGTCATCAATCGCAATGCTAAAAACCTGACTGGGGGAATTGTCCGCAAACACCACAATCCGAAGCGGCGGAATGCTACAATCGGCAGCCATGTATTGGAAAACAATCTATCTAGAAAATCGGTAAATCCCAACACGACTAAATTCTCTTTTTTGCGCCAGTTGTGATACCGTTTCAACACTCGCAAGTCGCCGATGTCTTCGCCTTTTTGGTGCGCTTGCTGCAAGATTTGGGCGATCGCACCTGCATCTCGAATCCCCATATTTAAGCCCTGTCCGCCCACGGGATGGCAGCAGTGGGCCGCGTCGCCAATGAGTGCTAATCTGGGCAACACGTAGCGATCGCTCTGCATTAACTGTACCGGAAACAAAAAGCGATCGCTCTCTAATTCCAAATTCCCCAAAAGCCCGCCGGTGCGCTGTTCCAACAAAGCTAAAAACTCTGTTTCTTCCATTGACTGCAAAGCTTTTGCTTCCGCGTGAGGCGCAGTCCAAACTACTTGACAGCGGTTCCCCGGTAATGGTAGGACTCCCATCGGGCCGCTCGGCCAAAAGCGCTCAAAGGCGATATCGTTGTGCGGTTTTTCGGCTTTAATGGTGATAGCTACGCAGGATTGCCAGTATTTCCAGCCGCGAGTGCTGATATTGGCTTCGCTGCGGATTCGGGATTTAGAACCGTCAGCAGCAACTAATAATTTGGTGCGAATTGTGCGAGTTTCGCCCTGTTGTTTGATTTGAATTTCGGCGCAATTAGTTAAATATTTTACCTCGACTACTTCCGCAGGACAAACCCAACTAAAATTATGGTTTTTTGCTAAGGATTCCTGCAAAGCTGACAGCATGACTCGATGCTCACCAACATAACCTAATGCCTCTTTTGGTACGGGTAATTTCCCAGTATTTCCTAAATCGGGGCGGTGGAATTCGACGACTCCGGGATAGTCGCCGTCGCAGAGGCTAATTTGCTCGAAGGTGGTTATTTGCGGTAAGATTTGTTGCCAAACTCCGATTCCTTCTAAGATCATTCCTGACAGCAGGGTGACTGCGTAGGCTTGTTTTTTGGCTGCTGCTGCTGCGGGGAGTTGGGTTTCAATTATGGCGATTTTTAAGCCGGAATCTTTGAGGGCGCACGCTAAGGTGGCCCCGACTATGCCGCCTCCGACTATGGCTATGTCAAAGTCTAATTCCGGTGTTTGTGCAGGGGCTGTTGTTGCTGAAAGTTGGTTTACGGGCATTTTCAAGGGATTTTTTTAAGTGAATAATTATATTTACTCTTGTATTGTAAAGAATTATTTCGATTTTGGGCGATCGACCCAGACGGGGAGATGACTATTTTGCAAGGTGCGTCGCTTAATACTGCGGAGGGTTTTATGTGGCGAGGTATGTTGCTGGGCTTTAGCCCCAAAAGCGCCCAAGCGCAACTACGTACCAAGAAAGGTATGTTGTTGGGCTTTAGCCCCAATAGCCCTGAAGCACAACTACGTGCCTATGGTATCTCTGGTATGTAGTTGGGCTTTAGCCCTCGGAGCGCTGAAGCGCAACTACGTACCTAAGAGCGCTGAAGCGCAACTACGTGACACTCAGAAATTAATGACTGATGACTAATGACTGATTACTGCTCACCATTTCCTTTTCCTTGATGTTTTCCGTTGCTTGGGCTGATAGATTCTGGGAAATGGGAATCTCTATGATAAACTCTGCACCTTTCCCGGGTGCAGAAACACATTTCAATTTTCCTCGGTGTTTTTCAACTATAATTTGATAGCTGATTGATAGTCCTAAGCCAGTGCCTTTGCCGACGGGTTTGGTAGTAAAAAATGGATCGAACAATTTGCTCATAACTTCAGGATTGATTCCCATCCCGTTGTCGGCAATCCGAATGGTTACTGTGTCTGTATTCGCACTGGTGTTAATCTGAATGGTGTTGGGGCTAGCATATATTTCTGTTGGAGAACGCTTGCTATTGTATTCTTCGAGGGCATCGATCGCATTTGCTAACAGATTCATAAATACTTGATTGAGCTGACCTGCATAGCACTCGACTTTGGAGAAGTTACCGTAGTTTTTGACGATCTCGATCGCCGGACGAACTGAATTAGCTTTGAGCTTGTGCTGCAAAATTACTAAAGTGCTTTCGATTCCTTCGTGAATGTCTACTCGCTTCATCTGCGATTCGTCGAGTCGGGAAAAGTTACGCAAGGATACAACTAAGTCGCGGATGCGATCGGCTCCTACTTTCATTGATTCCAAAATCTTCGGAAAGTCTTCCATTAAGAAATCAATTTCTATCTCTTCGGCTGATAAAGCAATTTCCGTGACGGGATATGGGTATTTTTCCTGGTAAAGGTGGAGCAATTCGAGCAAGTCTTTGGCGTATTGGCTGGCGTGGGTGATGTTGCCGTAGATGAAGTTAATCGGGTTGTTGATTTCGTGGGCGACTCCGGCAACTAGCTGCCCTAGTGATGAGATTTTTTCGGTTTGGATTAGTTGGGCTTGGGTTTCGTGCAAGTCGCGGAAAGCTTTTTCGAGCTGGGCTGCTTGCGATCGATACTGTGCTGCTGATTGCTTGAGTGCTTCCAATACTTGGACGCGATCGCTAATATCCGTGTGCGTGCCCACCCATTCGCGAATGCTGCCGTCTGTTGCTAAAACTGGGACTGCGCGCACCCAAAAGTGCCTGTAGCTGCCGTCAGACGCCCGCAAGCGGTGTTCGATTTCATAGAGGTTTTTGGTTTCGACTGCGCGCATCCAAGCTTGCAGCGTGAGATCGCGATCGTCTGGGTGCACCGCCGAAAACCAGTTGTCTGTAGCTTCCTCCAAGCTTTGGCCTGTATATGCCATCCAGTCTGTGGGCGCGATCGGCTTTCCTTGTGCGTCTGTGATCCATACGAGTTGCGCGGTAGCAGCGATCAGCGATCGGTATCTTTGCTCGCTTAAACGCAGGGCTGTTTCGGCTTGGAAGCGATCGCTGATGTCGCGGGCGATGGTAGAAATATATGCGAGTTGGCCGTCTGGTGCTGAGTGGGAGATGATGACTTGGCTGACGGGAATTTCGACTCCCGAGGCTGACACGAAGGCTGTTTCTCCACTCCAAACACCGCCTGAGATTGCGGTGGCGATCGCTTCCTGGAAGGTGTTGCGGGCTGAGGCTGCGGCGAATTCTCCAACTTGTTTGTTCGATATATCTTCGTTTTCGTCGATACCCACCATTTTTCTGCCTGCTTTGTTCATGTAAACAGCGTGCCCGTCGAGATCGCAGATACCTACAAAATCCGGTGTTGCTTCGAGAATTGCTGCCAGACTTCTGTTGGCGACTTCTGCTTGTTTGCGATCGGTAATATCCCGCGCGATGCTAACTATACCGCTGATTTCTCCTTGCCCGTCTCGATAAGCGTTTTTTGTCGAAAGAAATGTCCGCAATTTTCCTTGAACTAGCAATTCTTCTTCCATTACTTGCGTTTTTCCCGCTGTCACGATCTGGCGATCGGTTTTGGTAATATTGGCTGCAATTTCCGCCGGAAATAACTCGCTGTCATCTCGGCCGATAATGTCGTCAAAAGACTTGCCAATGATGCTAGCTCCCGCAGCGTTGAGCATCATGTAGCAGCCCTGAATATCTTTGACAAATAGGGCGGTCGGCGTACTGTTAATGACTGTGAGCAACAGGTTGTAGTTTTTTTGGAGCGCCTGCTCTGTTGTGTGAGAATCGAGAATTTGCTGCTGCAATTGCTCGTTAGCAAGTTGCAGTTCAAGAGTCCGTTTCTCAACTTGACTTTCTAAGTCTGATTTAGCTTTGATCAGCCCCAGTTGGGTTCGATAGCGCCTCCTGTCTGCGATGCAAATAGTTTTGGCATTCTGCCAAATCAGAACAGTAAAAACGATCGCGTTCAATACGCTTAACAGCGATATTCCTAACTCCGGAGAGTAGGCTTGCAACCGCTCTCCCGAGATGATGAAGTAACCTGCCAAAGTCGGAATAACCATCGCCTGTGGTAACAACCGCCTTGCCATGATGCCGCCCGCGCGATCGCTCGCAATTACTGCTATCAATCCTCGCTCTGGACTGGCAAATAAAATGCCGAGGCTCAGCAAAATAAATGCTACGGAGGTGTGCAAAGCCATTCCTGTATAGCCAATTGTGTAAAAGAAAGGTTTGCCGTAGATGTAGCCGATCAAGCCCAGATATGCAATTAAAAATGCACAACAGCTTAAGATTTGAACCCGCAGGTATTTGGGGCGGCGTAGAGACAGCAGCAGCAAGGCAGTTCCCTGTAATAAAAAAGCAGTGGCAGTATTCGGCGCCATCCGTCCCGGTGCTGAGATACTTGTGAGGTTGGAATTGTCTTTAAATAGCAGTTGGTCGATGCCTAAGTCTAAATTAGAGCTATATTGAATTAGGGTGAATAGACTGATTAATATAATTAAAAGTGAACTGGAAACAATTAAAGCTTTATCTATTTTCTGAGGTTTAATTGTTGTTGATTTGGCGCGCCTGCGCTGTTGCAGAAATAGAGACAATCCGCTCAAAATAAAGCAGAACGCTGTGTTCGCTTTCATGCTCGGGAGTTCTGGAAAAATGCTCTTTAAGAGTTGCAGGTCAAAGATCCAACCCAACATGACTGTACAGCCGATCGCGATTACTGCAATACCAGCTTTTTTGGAAAAAGACTGGAGTGCTGCAATTGGGGTTGAGGGCGGCTGCACTTTTTGCGATCGTTCAAAAAATTCCAATTTCTCGCTCCCTCAAATTATGTGAGTTTCTAGGTGTAGAAGGTAACAATAAACACTCTACTTATATTGTTGCCAGATATACCAAGCTGCTTAAGATATTGTTATAACGGTGTAGATAGCACATAATACTAACGATCTTATCTAACTTGAGATAGATTGTCAACTAAAAGTAACAGGCTTTGATGTATAAGGCATTCGTCAGAATTCAATGATTTTTCTTGATTGTTAGTTAAAATAAAAAATTCTTTTTTCTTTCGGATTTGTCCTTATTGTTTGTTACTTATTCCTTGTTCCAGCGAGGTGGTAAAAAGTGCGATCGCCCGATTCATCTTCCGGGCAGAGTGTTTTTACTCACTCATTCGAGGGGTAATGGTAAAGGATTGTGCGATCGACTCCGCAGGGCCCTAACAACAAAAATAGCAGTCGGATTGTCAACCGGCTGCTGTGGCTGTTGTTCGTGCTATCCTATCCGTTGGCTCCGCTAACCTCACAAAAGATAAAACTGTGCGCTTGAAACCAATCCTAGACAAACTTTCGTCCGCTTTCGCGGACTCAAGAGCAGGGTGGTTTTATTGTTGTCATATAAATTAGGTACGTAGTTGCGCTTCAGCGCTCTTTCTAAGATTAGGACAGAGCGCTGAAGCGCAACTACGTACCTTGGCAAAAGTGCTATCCGACCTTTGAGCGATGCTTTCGATAGTTTCAGATTTCTTTTTCCGACAATAAAACTGCCCTGGGTTTCGCGGACTCAAAAAGGGGATATTCAAGCCAGATTTGGTATCAAATCTGACAACCAGGAGGGCGGGCGCGGGGGCACCGCCCCTACCAACTGACTAATGACTAATGACGACAGACTCCCAAGTTTTGAACTGCTTCCAAAGCTTCAGTTGCTGACTGGTAACGCTGGGGGAAAGAGTACAGCACCATCTGGTCTAAAATGCTAGCAAACTCCGGCGTCACAGTTGCATTTTTCTGCCAAATAAGATTGCCTAAATTATCGACTTTGAGTTGTTTCGGGCGCATCCCTGTCAAGGCTTGAATCCCGATGATCCCGACAGAATAGATGTCGCTGCAAAACTTCGGCGCACCGATGGCTTGTTCGGGTGGTATGTACTCTTGCTGAGTGCCACCGCCACGCGATTTGGTTTGACCGTTGCTATTTTGCGAGGTATTGATTTCTTTGACTGCCCCAAAGTCAATTAATACAATTTTGCTATCTGGTGAGCGCTTGATTAAGTTTTGAGGGTGCAAGTCGCGGTGAATTACATTTTCTTTGTGAACGAAGACTAGCACTTCTAAGATATCTTTCAACAAAGCAATAACTTGATGTTCTTCCCAGGGTTGACCTTCGATGAGTTCTTGATAGAGTGGTTGTCCTTCGATGAATTGATAGACTAAATAAAAATATCCATCTTCTTCAAATCGAGCTAACAATTCTGGTATGCGATCGTGTTGGCCTAAGCGATATAGCACTCGCGTTTCTAGATCGAATAGCTTGCTGGTTTTCTCTGACTGGCTTTTCAGGCGCTTGACGAGACACAAAGGTCGATCGGGCAAATTTTCATCTTCAGCGAGATATGTATCGCTGTACTCGGTGCTGACTAAGTGTTCTCGGATTCGGTAACGCATCCGCAGCAGCTTTTGCAAGATCGGATCGACCGATTTAACAGGTTTTGTGCCTTTTTCTAGAGATCTCATGATACAGTCCCAAAGATTTGCTCCGACTACTCTTTCTTCTGGTCGAATAATTTCTGCTTGCTTGAATATCTTGGTGAGATCTTTCCACAATTTGTAGCCGACATATCGGCCCAGGTATCCCACTGTGTACCCGCGGGCGATCGGATCGTTTTGCTGAATTTCTTGGTACGTCAAACCAGTTAAAACGCCTTTAATTATCGACTGCTGCAACCGACTCAGGTTTTTTTCTGTTTGTTGGTATACCAGGTTGTCCAAAAAAAATATTGCTTCTTCTACCGTCATAGGCTTCATATTTTAAGTGATTTGTACGGGAGTCACGCATTTTTCTATGCCTGAGTTTCTGTTATACATGATTTGACTTAACTTTGATAGCTTTGGCTACTGATTGAAATATTTTTTTATAAATATGACTTTTATGATTTTAAGTTATGACTTTTATGAATTGACATTATTCTCAGTTCCGATTATTGTATCAAGTACAAGTTTTAACTACGGAATATATTCCCAAATTAGCACGTTGCAAATTTGGCTGTACCCAATTAAAAAAAATCCTTAGTTAGCTTTTTACGCAGAGCGAAGCCGAAGGGCTGTCTTTCTTCTATAACTACAGCAAAGTGCGATCGACTCGGTACCGATCGTAGCGTTACTTTAATCGGCGCCAGCGGTAACGATTTTATCAGCGGCAGATAATCAAGTTTTGGCAACGGTGACTGGGTTCAATAGTTTGGTTACTGCATGGGATTTTGTGTTGCTGTAGATTCATTTTTTAGATTCCCTACTTTTTTAAGAAGTGGGGAATCTCGCAACTACGATTTTTTCTGGATGATTTTACCGCAGAGGCCGCAGAGAGCGCAGAGAAGAAGAGAGAGATAATATTAAAAAGGCAGAAGGAAGTTCGGCAACGGATTGTGTAACGGATGTAACGGATGGAATTCCGATGGAAGAATGAATAAGGAAGAGGGAAGAAGGGAAGAATTGGACAATTGAAGAGAGGGAGAAACGGCTATTAATTCCCAATGCCCAATGCCCAATCCCTCCGCTACGCTCCGCCCAATGCCCTGTTTGGCCAATGCCCAATTCCTAATTACTTAATCTTGTTCACGTAGCCCCACAAACTGTAATCGCGACTCAGCCAACCCCGGAAAAAAGCCATTTGACTCGGATCTTCTTGCACTCGTTTGTAGCGGTAAATAATCCGTTCGTTAATCATTTGCAGCGCCGTATTTTTGTTATTAGCAGATTTTAGCGCATCCCTCGTGCGCGCATCAAAAACACCAGTTTGTGGCAATCCTAAAGCTTGCTGCAAAAATGTAATAGAATTATTAATACCAAAATTAACAGCAGTGTCAAACATGACGATCGCCAAAGCAGGCTGCATCGTACCCGACAGGCTCGAATCCCAGTAATATTTATAAATTTCCATGAGCTCTGCTTCCGACATCTGCGTCACGTCGAGGGGTGGCAGCCCGCGACTGTAGCGGTAGGAGTTGTATTCCGTTTGCAGGATGCCCCGATAGGTTCTGCCGCCCTTATCTGCGGGGTGATTGCTGAATCCGCCCTCAAAATATAGGGTGAAATAAAGGGCTGTTTGAAATAGTCGCTGCCGAAAGTCGGCTGTCTGCTTTTGCGCGAGAGTATTTTGGGCAAAGGGTAAGGGGATTGCTAAGGCTAACAAGAGTATCCCCAGCAGGAGGTTTGGTTTCCACTTGATGTGATGTTGGCGCTGTGTCGCTTGCTTCTCGCTCATAAATTATCTGTGACGATCGCCCGTAGTTCCGCTAAAACTGCTACTCTGCAAAATGATTTAGATTCAACCTCTAACTTGATAGCACAGATAGGGCGCCAAATGAATTCCGATTTTCACAACCAATCCGAAACACCCCAATTAGAAGATTCTGCATCGCTGACTGTCGTTGCAGAAACTTATTACTCTGAAGGCAATTTAGCAGCCGCCGTCGCTGCTTGTCGCCGAGCTCTGGAATTGCAACCGAATTGGGCGGCGGCTTACGTGACAATGGGCAATGTGCAGCAAGCAAGCGGCCAGATTCAGGAAGCAATGCGGTTTTATTCGGAGGCGATCGCCCTGAATCCCGATTTTGCTGAGGCTTATGCTAATTTGGGGAGTATGCTCTACAAACAAGGGCATTTCGTGGAGGCGATCGTCAATTACCAAAAGGCGATCGAACTTAAACCAACTTTGGCTGCTGCTTACTGGAATTTGGCAGGCGCACTGAAGCAGCAAGGGCAGTCGGATGCAGCCGTAGCCTACGAGCAAAAAGCTCTCGAACTCAATCCCCATCTCGCTCAGGTAGATTTTCACATAAATTTAGGCGATAAATTAGCGCGACAAGGGAAGTTAGACGAGGCTGTGGCTGCATGGCAACGGGCGATCGCATTTAAACCCGATTTACCCGAAGCCTACTGTCAAATTGGCATAATTTTGCGCCACCAGGGCAAAGCAAAAGAAGCCATACCCAACCTGCAAAAAGCGCTAGAAATCAAACCCGATTTTATTGCCGCCCACCAACATTTGTGTGGCATCCTCCGAGATACTAGCGATTTAGCGGCCGCGCGGCAAGCCGTACACAAATACAGCCAAATGTGCGCCGAAACCGATCCAATTATGACGGCGATTTACTACGTCAGCACCTATCAAGTCTCGGGATTGAATCAAATTGCGGGCGATCGATTTTTAGAGTTAGAGTCGTACTTGCAACAGAACTTAGAAACGGCTAGCTCGGTAGAAATTAAATCGCTTTATGCAAACTTCTTATTCAGCACGCCCTATGTGCGAGATGACTTAGCAGCCAACTCTAAACTTTACAGATTAATTGCCCAAAAGTATATCGAAAAATGTATCAAACCCAATTTTTCTCAACCCGCAAATTACAGTTTAAAACCACAATCCCCAGCCAGCAAATTAAAAATCGGGTTTTTATCCAATCACTTCAGCCGTCATTCTGTAGGTTGGTGCAGCGCTGACATCATTCGCGAATTGTCCGAGTTCACACCCAATTTATATCTGTACGCTTCCGAAAGAATTACTCCTGACGATCGCACTCAGCAATTTGATAGTTTGGGCAAACTCACTTTCCCCAAAACTTACCCAAACGGACTTGCCAATTCCGCAGAAATTATCAACCAAATCCAGCAAGATGAATTGGATATTTTAGTCGATTTAGATTCTCTCAGCGTCCCAATTCACGCTGAAATACTTCACCAAAAACCCGCACCAGTTTGTGTCTCTTGGCTGGGATTTGACGCCCCATACATATCCTCGGAAAATTACTTTCTTACCGACTGGCATTCGCACCCAGCAGGTAGGGAAAAATATTATGACGAGCAGCTAATCAGAATGCCGGATTCCTTTGTGGCCGTGTCAGGTTTTCAGAGGTATGGAGTCGATCCGGTGGCGTTGAGAAAGTCGAATCGGATCGGTTTCGATCAGATAGTTTACCTGTGCGTCGCTCCCGGCAGAAAATTCAATTCCGATTTAGTAAAAGCACAAATTGCGATTCTCAAACAAGTGCCGAACAGTATTTTAATTCACAAAGCTTTGGGCGATGCTGCCGTATTTGAAGGTGCGTACCATCAAGCTTGCGAAGCTGAGGGAGTTAGTCGGCACAGAATTAAGTTTTTGCCCAGGTTTGCTACGGAGGAAGAACACAGAATTGTCTATTTGCTGGCTGATGTTTTGTTAGATTCTTATCCTTATAATGGAGGTACTCACACTTTAGAGGCTTTGTGGTTTAATTTGCCTGTGGTGACTCGCACTGGAGAACAGTTTTTGTCGAGAATGGGTTATTCGTTCTTGCAGGCTTTGGGAATTGAAACTGGTGTGGCATGGTCTTGGGCTGAATATGTGGATCTGGGTGTAAAATTGGGTAAAGATGGTGAATTAAGAAAGGCAATTCAAGCACAGTTGATGAAATCTAAAGACGCAGCCAATTTGTCGCCGTTGTGGAATCCGAAAAAGTTTGCTGGTGATATGTATGCGGTGTTTGAAAAGCTATTTCAACAGTTGACAGTTGACAGTTGACAGTTGACAGTTGACCCCCAGAGAGGGACCTCTACCCTTAAGTCCGAGTATTGGAGTAATGAATAGTCTGATTTTAATTTCTCCCTCGAAGGCGGGCGGGCTTTCAACCAATTCTTTCTGGTAAAATCTGAATTAATAGTATGATTTCCACTGGAATGACCGCGATTAAATAGGTTTGTAGTGAGGACTTCAGTCCGCACCAATCAAAGGACTGAAGTCCGAACGATAAAACAAACCGAGAAAGGTTATTTACTCGAAGGCTATTTAACTACTGACTACTGAGTAATAACGTTCGCGAGCGGGGACACCACTATGACAACTGACAACTGACAACTGACTAATGACAACAATTAAGTTTTTGAAACAGCCGACTTCGCCAGCTTGGATCGAACAGGCGATCGCACATTTGGATACAATCTTATTAGATCATTCTCACTGCGAGCGGAAAGCAGCCGGAGTAGCGTTAAATTTAATGTTTCGCTACCCAGCGCGGGAAAAAATGGTAAGGATGTTAACCGCCATCGCCCGCGAAGAATTGGAGCATTTCGAGCAAGTCAACCAGCGCTTAGAAGAGCGCGGGATCGCTTTGGGCCCTTTGGCTGCGCCTCCCTACGGTGGGGGTTTGTCCGCCCAAATTCGCAAGCAGGAACCGGAGAGACTTTTGGATTCTTTGTT
Organism: Microcoleus sp. CAWBG27; assembly: GCF_020883145.1. NCBI lineage: Bacteria > Bacillati > Cyanobacteriota > Cyanophyceae > Oscillatoriales > Microcoleaceae > Microcoleus > Microcoleus sp. CAWBG27. The sequence goes on along the minus strand of NZ_JAHREU010000005.1, from coordinate 55,089 downwards.
GGTTTCTGGTTTGATTGAAGCGCGGAGTCACGAGCGGTTGGGGCTGCTAGGCGAGCATTGTCCCGACGCAGAATTAGCTAAGTTTTACCGCAGTTTGATGGCTTCGGAAGCGCGCCATTACGGGGTATATTGGATTTTGGCAACAACTTATTTCGATCGCGCTCTTGTTATTGAGCGGCTGGAGCAATTATCATTGATAGAGAGCGAGTTGCTGGCAACTCTTTATCCTGAACCGAGAATTCATAGTTAAAAGTTGGGTGCATTTCCAGACTGTAAAACACTAATTATCAGTAAAATTACAGTTGCCAAAGTCAAAAAATAAGTATAATTAGCAACAAGTAATGAGAACCCAACATCGGGATTTTTTAATTCGTTCCTGGGAAACGCGCGATCGGGCTGAGGCATTCCATTTAATTCAGAATGTTTTGGTAGAGTACGGTTTACAATGCGAAGTTCATGGCGCCGATCGAGATGTCTATGATGTAGAACTACACTATCAGAAGAAGGGCGGGGAATTTTGGGTAGTTGAAAAGCACGATCGAATAGTCGGTACAGCGGCTTACTATCCCGTCCAACGCGGAAAGAATGCTGTGGAAATCCGCAAAATGTATATTTTGCCAGCAGCAAGGGGACAAGGTTTGGGGAAATTTTTACTGCAAGCATTGGAAAGTAAAATTATCGCTCGCGGCTTTGATGAAATCTGGATCGAAACTGCTAGCGTTCTCAAAGAAGCTGTTAAAATGTACGAAACTAGCGGATATCTACCGACAACGGGTGTGGAAACAGCAAGGTGCGATCGGGTTTACGTAAAATCTCTCGGCGTCAACAAGCTAGAATAGAGATTCGCGATCGCTTGGAAATAGTAATAATGCTTTCAGTCATCTGAAACAACAAAAGCAGGATAAAAACCAATGACTATCCTCACAGAAAATTCTCAATCTCAAAATAACACTAGCAACAAATCTCTCGACGGCCCAAAAGAAGGGAGATTTGTTCAGACAGTCCGGGGGATTTTAAATCCCCTCTATTATTTAGAGAAAAATTATAAGACATACGGCGACATTTTCACCACCCAATTCAGCAACTTTCCGCCCCAGGTAGTTATTAGCAATCCTCAAGCAATTCAAGAAATTTTCACAGGGGATAGTAAATTCTTTGAATCTGGTACGGGAAACCAAGTAACGTTACCTTTAGTAGGCCCCAATTCCTTATTGTTGTTAGATGGCGATCGACATTTGCAGCAGCGCAAGCTTTTAATGCCACCTTTGCACGGTGAACGTATGAAAGCTTACGGAGAAATCATCCGCGACATCACCGAAAAAGCAATTAATACTTGGACTCCTGGTAATACTTTCGTAGCCCAAGCAACCATGCAAAACATTTCTTTGGATGTGATTTTGCACGCAGTTTTTGGGCTGAGCGAAGGAGAACGCTACCAACAAATTCACCAATTAATGGTTGATATGTTCAGCGTGTTTAGTAATCCATTAAATGCTACCTTTTTGCTGGTAAAGTCACTGCAAAAAGATTTGGGTGCTTGGAGTCCTTGGGGACGGTTTTTGCGGCAGAGACAGCGTTTGGATGAACTACTTTATCAAGAAATTCGCGATCGCAAAACTCAATCTGAACCCTTGGGCGAAGACATCCTCAGCTTGTTGGTTTCAGCCCGCGACGAAGCCGGAGAGCCGATGAGCGATGTTGAATTGCGCGATGAATTAATGACAATGTTATTCGCGGGACATGAAACTACAGCTACAGCTTTAGCCTGGGCTTTGTATTGGATTCACTATCTGCCGGAAGTTCGCGAAAAACTGCTGCAAGAACTCTCTTCTATTGATGTTGACAATTGCGATGGGATGGAAATTGCTAAACTGCCGTATTTGAATGCTGTCTGTTCGGAAACGCTGCGAATTTATCCGATCGTATTTTTTGCATTTCCGCGCGTTCCGCAAGCTCCGATGCAGTTAATGGGTTATGATATTCCCAAAGGAGTCATGCTTTCTACCTGCATTTATTTGGTTCATCACCGAGAGGATCTTTACCCCGAACCAAATCGTTTTAAACCAGAACGTTTTCTAGAAAGGCAATTTTCACCTTACGAATATTTGCCGTTTGGGGGAGGGAACCGTCGCTGTATTGGCGCAGCATTTGCGATGTTTGAAATGAAGTTAGTTTTGGCGAAAGTGCTGTCGCGATATTCTTTGGAACTTGCAGAAAATCGTCCGATTTTGCCAGTACGCCGGGGTTTGACAATGGCGCCCGCTGGCGGTGTGCGTCTGGTGGTAAAGGGTAGTTTGTCGTAATTTGTCGTAGTGTCGTAGGGTGCGTCAGTATGCGCGATATTTGGTGATGTTGAGAAGCTATAGCCTTTCTTAGATAGGTGAGGTACGTTGTTGGGCTTTAGCCCTCTTATATTTCAATACGGTTTACTTAACACTTTTTTGCGAAGTTCATCTGACGATTTTATATGCAGTACAGGAGTTTTTTGCAAGTCAGATCCTTCTTAAGTCAACCGTATTGTCTTATATTTATTATATAGTAAGCGAGGTCGCATCAAAAACTTCATTTACACTCATATCTCATCTTTCTGATAAATGCTATAGTGGCTGACGCACCATAGTTTGTTGAAAGGTGCGTCAGCTTACAGGATTTTCTGTGCTATTTGAATCCCTAACTGACGCACCCTACGAACAACCAATAACCAATAACCAATAACTAATAACTAATTTCTTTTTTGCCGCAGCGGAATCTGGATCGCAAATTCGGAACCTTCTCCCAATACAGAATTGCACGTCAGCTCGCCGCCGTGTTTTTCTACGACAATAGAGTGCGAAATCGCCAATCCTAAGCCTGTGCCTTTGCCGATGGGTTTTGTTGTGAAAAATGGGTCAAACAACCGCCTTTTCACGTTTTCGCTCATTCCGGGGCCTGTGTCAGCTATCCGCATCATTACGCAGTTATTGTTGGTTACTTCGGTGCGAATTCTAATTGCTAAATCCTTACCTTCCTTGCATTCTGGTTTATTTGTCTCCATTTCCAATGCGTCGATCGCATTGCTCAACAAATTCATAAATACTTGGTTTAACTGACCGGGATAACATTCAACTAAAGGCAAGTTACCGTATTCTTTAGTAACATTTATTTGCGGGCGATCGGCTTTATTTTTTAGGCGATTTTGCAAAATCATCAGCGTGCTTTCTATGCCTTCGTGAATGTCAACTTGCTTCATTTCGGCTTCGTCCAATCTTGAGAAAGTCCGCAGGCTCAAAACTATGTCGCGGATGCGATCGGCTCCGACTTTCATAGATGTGACAATTTTTGGTAAATCTTCAAAAATATAATCAATTTCAAAGGATTCTCTGGCATTTAAAATTTCTGTGCTAGGCTGGGGGTATTCACGCTGGTAAAATTGCAGCATCTTTAGCAAGTTTTCAGTGTATTCGCTGACATAGGTGAGATTACCGTAGATAAAGTTAACTGGGTTGTTGATTTCGTGGGCGACTCCTGCTACTAATTGTCCCAAACTGGACATTTTTTCACTTTGAATTAATTGAGTTTGAGTGCGTTGAAGTTGGTACAAAGTTTGTTCTAGCTGTTGAGTTTGAGCTTGAGCTAATCGAGCGGTTGTGCGGGTTTGGGTGTACAATTTTGCGTGGTCGATCGCGATCGCAATTTGAGCAATCACCGCTTGCATCAGTTCGACTTCTGAGTCGCTCCAATGTCGCACATACAAAGCCTGATAGCACGTAATCGCCCCAATATCGCCGGAAGCAGTGTGAATTGGTAGCGACAGCACTGAGTTAACTTCTATTGCTTGAAAAGCTTGGCGCAATTCTACATTGTCAAAAGTGCTAACATCATCAATTCGCAGAATTTCTCGGCGCAAAATTTGCTCGACTCCTACACTTGATTTGTCCTGTATAACATAAGTACCTAGGAAACTTGGCAAAGCTGCATTTTTGGCTTCGCAAGTCACGTCCCAAGCCGGAGGATTGCTGTTGGGACGGTACCAAGTGAAGATGCACCAATCTGGCTGCATGAGATTGTGAATTTCTTGAACGGCGGTTGCTAAAATTGTGTCTAAATCTAAAGAAATGCGAATTTGGTTGGCTATTTGATTGAGTAGTTGTTCTCTCTGAGCTTGCTGTCTGAGGGCTTGTTCCGATCGCACTAATATTTCTTCTGCAAGGAAGCGATCGGTTAAATCTTGGACGACTGCTTGAATAACGCTTTCATTTCCAACTTCGATGACTGTCAGCACGACTTCTGCGGGAAAATTCGTACCGTCTAAACGCTGGTGAACCCAATCAAAACGGTGATTACCACATTCAAAGGCGATCGCCATCATCTCATTCGCCATGCTCAAAGAGTCTCTGCCGTTGGGTTGGAAAGGAGGCGAAAATTCGCCTGGATTCTTGCCGAAAAACTGCTCTTTGCTAGTGGCTCTCAATAGTTTTATGGTGGTGTTGTTGACATCGCGGATCCCATTTTCATCTAACATTAAAACAGCCAAACTGGTTGATTCGTAAAGCAATCTAAATTTAGCTTCCGACTGCTGCAATGCCATTTCTGTTTGCTTGCGATCGGTAATGTCGGCAACCATTGCCAAAGCGCCGATATAGCGCCCTTCTTTGTCTGGCAATGGATTAGTAGAAAGCATCGCCCACAACTCGCTCCCGTCTCGGCGCAGGAACTTAAAATCGTGCTGTTCGCGAATTCCTTGACTGCGGCGGTTGAGATTGGCTTGGGCGATCGCGATGCCTTCTGCATCCATGAAAGCAAATAGTGACTGCCCGATCGCTTCCTCTACGGTGCAGCCTAGCATATCAGCCATTTTTTGGTTGACAAAAGTAGTTTTACCCTCCGCATCGATCATCCAAATGCCTTCATCGGCTGTTTCGACAATGCACCTGTATTTTTCCTCGCTTTCCCTGAGGGCTTCTTCTGCTAATTGGCGAGCCGTAATGTTTTGAGTCATTAGCAATCCGCCGGTGATTTCTTGCCGTTCGTTTCTGACTGGCAAAGTATAAGCGAGGTAAATGCGATCGCCATAGGTAAATTCTGTAACAACTGTTTCTCCAGTCAGGGCCGCCAGATAATTTGGCTCGACAGCAGCGCAAAAATCCGGCTGGAATACTTCCCAGATTGTCTTGCCTTCCATTAACTCTTTAGAAAGCCCCACTCCTGCTAATTCTGTGCCTTCTACCAGGGTAAAGCGCATTTCGCGATCGAACAGCATCACCGCACTGTTGGGAATGTTGCTTGCCATAGTGCGGTAGAGCTGTTCGCTTTTTTGGAGGGCTGCTTCTGCTTGTTTGCGATCGCTAATGTCAATAACCAATGCACCCATGCCGATCGCCTCACCGTCTTTGTCGAGTAGAGGAAAATAAGAGGCTGTCATGTGTCGCATAATCCCCGGATTTCTGGGATTCTCAGCGCTCATTTCCATGTTAATTAGAGGTTGCTTGGTTCTCAATATTTGTTCGTATAAAGGCTCTACCATTGGAGCGATTTCCGGCAATATTTCGCGGAAAGTCTTGCCAATGTGTTCTGCAGGACTCAGGCTATTTATTTCGGCTAGAAATTGATTAATTTGCACGTACCGAAGTTGGGAATCAAAAATGCAAAATCCTGCGGGTGCCTCCTGCAAAAAGGAATCAAATAGTGCTTGTCTCTGTGCTAATTCTTGTTCTAATTTTTTGCGATCGCTAATGTCTCTGATGCATCCCACACTTCCAATAATTTCGCCACGAACGTCTTTTAACAGAGAAAGTGACAAGTGCGAGTAAAATTTTTCTCCAGACTTGCGCTGCATGGTAATCTCTAGATCCGACTCGCCTGTTTCTTCTAGCTGTTGAGCCACTAATATAGATAGTAATTCTCGCTGTTCCTGCAGATAAAGTAGAGCAATATTTTGACCAATTACTTCACTATTCTCATATCCGTAGAGTCTTTGAGCCTGTTTATTCCAACTGGTGATTGAGCCGCCAGCATCCGTGCAAATTACGGCTTCGCGAATTTGCTCTAAAATCTGATTTTGGAGTTGCAGTTGCGATTTTGCAAGTTCGAGTTCGGCGATTTTTTCTTGGAGTAGTTCGTGAGTTTTTGCCAACTCAGTATTCTGGTTTTCCAGCAATTTTTCTAGATGTGAATTGCAGTGCGGCGGCGCTGATTCCAGCAGCTCGCTATTTTCAGGCTCCCAATTAACAACTTGTTCAGCACTCAACCAAATCGCCCACTCTCCGTCTGTTTCAATTGCCCGCTCCGACACTCGCACGGGTACGAGATGGTTGTTCTTATGTTTGTATGCTGCTGCACGCGTACCCGCGCACCTATTTTTTGTGGGAATTTCTAGATACTTGTCTCTGCTAGTACACTGTGTTTGAACAATTTCCCAGTAGTTGAGGTTGAGAGTTTCTACAACTGTCCGACCAATAATATTCGCAAAAGCTGGATTTACGTCAAGAAAAGTCCCGTCTGTCCGGCACAATGCCAGCCCGAGCGGGGACGGTTCTAACAATTTGCTGTTGCTGCGCTCTTCTCCTAACTGGCTTTGCATCTGACCTAGCTGGCTTGGGATAATTAATTATATCTTTATTCTCTAAGTTATATGGTTTATTGGTGTGATTTTTATCACTCAGCAAAAAAGCAGGAAGAAGGAAGTTCGGCAACGGATTTCATTCAGTTGACAGTTGACAGTTGACAGTTGACAGTTGACAGCAGGAGGGCAACCTCTCCCGGTCAGTTCGAGGATTGGAGTAACGCCGATCCGCTACGGGAGGAGAGAGGGACAAAGAGAGGATGGGGAAGAAAAAAGCAGTAAGAATGAACGGGAAGGAGGAAATAGAAAATGAGAATAAACCAGAAAAATCCCAAAATAAGAAGTACAAAACTGCCACAAAGACGATGAATTTATACATAGTATCTTCCCTATTCCTTCTTCCCTCGAACCTCTTGTGTCTCTCCCAGGTCAACTCTTCTCAACTGTAAACTGTCAATTATGAACTAAGAGGGCGGGCACGGAACGAAGAGGGCAGGCACGGGGGCACTGCCCCTACGACACACCAACTGTCAACTCTTTTTTTTGTTAATCGCGGGCGATACCTTCGGATCGGGCGGCCAACTGCACTGCACCGGCGACAGCAATGGCAACTCGCTCGTCAAAAACTGAGGGTATAATGTGTTCTTTGTCAAGCTGCGAAGGACTGACTAAAGAGGCGATCGCGTAAGCTGCACCTAGATACATACTGGTCGTAATCGTGCGAGCTTTGCAGTCCAAAGCGCCTCGAAATATCCCCGGAAACGCCAAAACATTGTTGATTTGATTCGGGTAATCGCTGCGTCCGGTGGCAATGATGGCGGCATCCTCCATGATTAATTCTGGCTGAATTTCGGGAATGGGATTTGCCATGGCAAAAACGATCGGATTCTCGGCCATCGATCGCACCATCGATCGCGTGAGCACCCCGGGCGCGCTGACACCTAAAAATACATCCGCACCGGCGATCGCATCTTCCAAGGTACCGCCTGAAGCCACAGCAAATTCGAGTTTTTCTGGGTTCATATCCGTGCGATCTTTGGAAAGGACGCCTTTGGAGTCGCACATGATGATGTTTTCGGCACCTGCTTTCCGCAGCAAACGGGCGATCGCGACTCCGGCCGCACCGGCCCCGTTAATTACGATACACACTTCTGCCATTGTTTTTTTGACAAGTTTCAAGGCATTAATTAATGCTGCCAAACTAACAATCGCAGTTCCGTGTTGGTCGTCGTGGAAAATGGGAATATTTAAGGTTTCCCGCAATCTTGCTTCAATTTCAAAGCAGCGAGGTGAAGAAATATCTTCGAGGTTAACGCCACCAAAAACCGGGGCGATATTCTGCACTGTGCGAATAATTTCGTCAGTATCTTGGGTATTCAAACAGATAGGAAAGGCGTCAATTCCGGCAAATTCTTTAAATAGCATTGCTTTGCCTTCCATGACTGGCAGGGCGGCTTCCGGCCCCAGGTTTCCCAGTCCCAAAACTGCGCTACCGTCGGTAACAATGGCAACAGTATTTTGTTTGATTGTCAGGTTGTAAACTTGTTGGGGGTCATTGGCGATCGCGGTACAGATGCGGGCGACTCCTGGAGTGTAGGCCATTGCCAAATCTGACTGGCGTTTGAGGGAAATTTTGCTTTCTACGCTGATTTTACCGCCGCGGTGCAGGTTGAAGGTGCGATCGTACACGTCGATCACTTTGATATTCGGTAGCGCTTTCACTGCTTGCACTATTTCTTCGCTGTGTTCGGTGCTGTAAGCATCGACGGTGATATCGCGCACTGTAGTAGCCCGGGTTTGCTCGATCAAGTCGATTTGGCCGAAGTTGCCGCCCACAGAGCCGATCGCACTGGTGACGCCTGCTAGCATTCCCGGCTGGTTCGGCAGAGCAACGCGAATCGTTAAACTAAAGCTGGGGTTCGGTGTCAGTTTTACCATGATGGCTTGATTTGAGATTTGAGAATTGCAATCTTAGATTTTATCGCCAATGTTAGACATAAAATTTAATAATTAAAATTTTCAACTGAAATTTTTCACAAATTTTATGAGCCTGGGATGCGATCGCACTATATATCAATACGGTTTACTTAACACTTTTTCTGCCCCGGAGATCCCCCTCGCATCCCCCTGGTTGTAGGGGGACTTAAGAGCTTTCTTGTCCCCCCCCTTGGGAAGGGGGGTTAGGGGGGATCTGCCTTAAGTAAACCGTATTGCACTATATATCTCCTTCAACAGTTGACAGTTGACAGTTGACAGTTGACAGTTTGAGATCGACCTCTACCTAGAAGTCCGAGTATTGAAGCAGTAAATAATTTTGTTTTATTTCCCCCTGCTTAAGGAGGAGGCTTTAAACCCATTCTTCTTGGCAAACTGCGTCAGTTTCTCTGTGTTTAAATTCTGTCAAAACTTGGGACTGACGCACCTTATACCAATTTTTAACGAAATAACAGTATTCTTGTCCCCCCCCTGATTCATGGGGGGGCTAGGGGGGGTCGAAGAGTGTTGCACAATTTTAGATAATTGGTATTACTAACTATCTATTTTTTTCAATATTTCTGCTCGCTGCAAACTTAATGAATATCTAGCAAAACTCTATTTTGCAACGAGCAGTAAATCCACCTAACTCTACCTAAAATATCTCTCGATAAAAAGCTTGCTGTGTATCTCTTCTGCCCTGTAACCTCTTCCTTCTTTTTACGCGATCGCGCAGCCCAAGCGAGCCTTTTTCTCTCTTCCTTAACTTTTAAATCCGTTACATCCCATACATTGCAAGTTCGGATGACTGACAACTGACAACGAAGAGGGCGGGCACGGGGGCACCGCCCCTACAACTAACAACTGTCAACTGTCAACTGTCAACTGTCAACTGTCAACTGTCAACTGTTTGCTATCTTTTGAAGCGAGACACCGAGGAAAGTTAGTGCGGCTTTTTGGCGGCTTTGATTGGGGAGCTAAAAAGTAGATGCACGGCTGCTTGAGCCGGCAGGTAAAAATCAGATCGACTGACAAGCGGGCATGAAGGTATGTTAATTTTGCCTGCTTGTTGAACACTCTTTGATAGTGAGTGAAATCTTGCTTTCGATCGAATTACCTGCACGCTTTGCCCTCATGATTCCAGCGATTGTTACTAATATGCAATCTCTCCCGCACCGGTACTGGCACAGGTTCGGCACAACACAGCGAGTTGCTGGTTGCTAAGTGTCAATGTTACCGATCGCTCGTAGCATCGGCACACATAATTGTAAAGAATTTGCAAGCGAGACAATCGGGGGGAACTTTTTCTAAGTTTTGCAGATCTACTGGTTCCTCGGGTTCGCTGCCGGGGGGAACTATGCACAGAGCAACTTGTCCGACTCCTGCCATGAGTTCGGCAACTCGCTCTAAAATGTTGTCGATTTTGTCAATTAGTTGCTCGGCAGCCTCCAGACTCGGCGCGATAATGAAAAAGGTTTTGACTCCCTCGGGACAAGGGGCGAAACCGAGGGTACACTCTCGTAATAGTGCTTGAGTCGAAAGACTCAGAGGGTCATCGAAGCGATCGATTACTGCTTGATAAAAGGCTTGGGTCAAAGAACGATCGCCAAAAACAGGTTGAGATAACATAACTACTTCCTTCCGTAGAATTTGGGGGAGCATTAAAAAAATATTAACATACCTTAATGTAACTGATTTAAATAAATTATCTAGCGATCGCGATCGTTGACTAGATGTGATCTTTTTTGCTTTGTGTAGCGATCGCAACTGTGATAAAATGTACTATGTGTTAATACCGTCAGTGATTCCACTGCACCAGCAGCTAAAAGCTAAGTACGCAAAATTTTCTCGGGAATCGGGAAGAATAGGAGAGGGGAATCGGCAAGAATAGGAGAGAGGGAAAGAGGGGGAGAGAGGGAGAGGGGGAGAGGGAGAGAAGGGGGGAGGGGGAGGGGGAGAGAGGGAAATTGCCTGAGTTGTAAGAATATTATTGGCACAAAGTGCTTAATCTAGAGTTTAAAATAAACATCCAATCAAAATATAAAAGATGAACTCGATCGCCCAACAGTTAAAAACAAGATTTGAAAAAGCCTTCACCTCGGCATTCGGCGAGAGTTATGCCGATACGGATCTGATGCTAGCGCCTGCGAATAATCCGAAGTTTGGGGACTTTCAGTGCAACGCGGCGATGAGTTTGGGCAAAAAGTTAGGTAAGCCACCGCGGGCGATCGCCTCTACGATCGTCGAAAATCTAGATATTGCCGACATCTGCGAAACCCCAGAAATCGCCGGCCCGGGTTTTATCAATTTGAAGCTGAAACCCGCTTATTTGGAAGCGCAGATAAGCGCGTTAGCGAAGCCCTCGAAGAGGATCGCCGCCGACACCCGTTTGGGGATTTCACCGACTCAAACGCCTCAGAGAATCGCGATCGACTTTTCGAGCCCGAATATCGCCAAAGAAATGCACGTCGGACATTTGCGATCGACAATCATCGGAGATGCGATCGCCCGCACCCTCGAATTTCAAGGCCACGACGTAATCAGAATCAACCACATCGGCGACTGGGGCACCCAATTCGGAATGCTAATCGCCTACCTGCGGGAAGTTCACCCCGAAGCCCTCACCACCGCAGACGCCCTAGACTTAGGCGATTTAGTCGCATTTTACCGCCAAGCAAAACAGCGCTTCGACGCAGACGAAACCTTCAAAGAAACCGCCCGCCAAGAAGTAGTAAAACTCCAAGCCGGCGCCGAAGACACCCGTCGCGCCTGGAAACTGCTGTGCGATCAATCCCGCCGCGAATTCCAAGTAATATACGACTTGCTCGACATCAAACTAACCGAACGCGGCGAATCATTTTACAATCCATTATTACCCGCAGTAGTCGAAGATTTAACCGAACTTGGTTTGCTAGTAGAAAGTGACGGCGCAAAATGCGTTTTTGTAGACGGTTTCACCAATAAAGAAGGCGAACCATTGCCGCTAATCGTCCAAAAAACCGACGGCGGCTACAACTACGCCACCACCGATTTAGCAGCAGTGCGCTACCGGATCGAAGAAGACGGCGCAAAACGTTTAATTTACGTCACCGATTCGGGACAAGCCAACCATTTCGCCCAAGTATTTGCAGTCGCCAGAAAAGCCGGTTGGATTCCCGAAGATGTCGAAATTGTCCACATTCCCTTCGGTTTGGTATTGGGAGAAGACGGCAAAAGATTAAAAACTCGTTCTGGGGAGGCAGTGCGGTTGCAAGATTTGCTCGATGAGGCGATCGTCCGCACGCGGAAAGATTTGGAACGAAGATTGGAAGATGAGAAAAGACATGAAACAGAAGAGTTTATAGCTAATGTAGCTCACGTAGTTGGTTTGAGTGCAGTCAAATATGCCGATTTGAGTCAAAACCGGGCGAGCAATTACACTTTTAGTTACGACAAAATGCTGGCTTTGCAAGGAAATACCGCTCCCTATATGCTGTATGCTTACGTGCGGGTGCAGGGAATTCGGCGCAAAGGTGAGATTGATTTTGACAACTTAGATGCAGATGCAAAAGTTATTTTAGAGTCGGATGCGGCGTTAGTTTTAGCCAAGCATTTGTTGCAGTTCAATGAAGTTGTAAATGCTGTTGGGGGCGATTTGTTGCCGAATCGGATTTGTCAGTATTTGTTTGAATTGAGTCAAAAATTCAATCAATTTTTTGAACAATGTCCGGTGTTGAAAGCTGAGGAACCGTTGCGGACTTCGCGATTAATTTTGTGCGATTTGACGGCGAGAACTTTGAAGTTGGGTTTGGAGTTGTTGGGAATTCAGGTATTAGAGAGAATGTAATATAAAGTTTGTAGTGAGGACTTTAGTCCTCATCTTGTATTTCTTCTGTTGTTTCTCCTGAGTTTTCAATCAACTCATTAAAACCGCTGATAATTTCTAAAATTCGATCTGAGGCAATATCTGATTGTTCTGATTTTGAATAAATAGCAATCAAGATTACCATTGTCATTGTTTGAAGATAGTAAATGAATCTATATCCACCGCTTTTTCCTTTTTGAATGTCGCTGTTTTTGACACGCACCTTAAATATCTCGTAACCAGTCCCAGGTATTGGAACTCCCAGCAACTCTCCAGCTTGCAGTTTTTCAATAATCGGCTGAACATCCGATCGAATATGGCGGTACTTTTTAGAGAGAGTCCGCAAGTCGCGTTTAAATTCTCGTGTAGGTATAATCTGCCTTAAAGGAGGATTATTCTGCATCAATTCCCTCCCAAAGTTCAGCAAGCGTTATAGTCTGCCCTGTCATTGCTTCGTACCATCCTTGACGAAAACACTCTTCTGCTGACTTTAGCGTTTCATCAGCAAGAAGCATTTCTTGTTTTGCGCGTTGGGCAGCAGCCACAAGTTGCGGTTGCGTTTTCTTGAAAGATTCTTCCCATCGAAGCTCATCTTTTAATTCTTCAATATACTCTTTCAAGTCTTCTACTGCTTGCTGCTGTAAAGTTTCTGGCAAAGACTCAATTATCTCGATCGCTGCATCAATACCTTCCCACAGTTCCGATACAGGTCTAGTTTTCCCGGTCTTTATTTCCAGCCATGCTTGCCGAAAACTTTCTTCGGGAGATGGGAGTACCTCTTCATCTTCCTCAGCAAGAACGATGATGCGAACTCTGAGTCCAGAAAATTTTGCTGCTTGGGCGAGAATCTCTTCCCACGTTCCCTCTAGTTCTAACACTTGTGCTGTCATTGCTGTTACTTTTTTTTCAGAATTGGATTTAGTAAATTATAGCGCATTCCTCAAATTGAGCATTTACGGCCTTTTGTTAACAACCAAGCTCTCCAAGATGCCTTTGAACATTGTTACCGCAATTTGGCGATCGTTATCTCTCACAAAAATCTCAAAATTAGGACTTGAGTTAATTTCAATTAACCAGTATTTCCCCTTTGTATCTAAGGCGATATCAAACCCGGCATAATTAATCTTAATCTCTTCAAAAACAGGGCGGACAAAATTTTCAATTTCCGAAATAATCTTTGAGTCGGTAATATGCTTAGCTTTTGCACCATCCCAGTGCAGCGGGCTTAAATTCCCCGCAAATTTAGCGTCTGATTTATCTTTTTCATACAGCAAAACCAGCTTGTGATTGAAAAAAACCGCCCGATATTCGTGTCGGATATCAATGTACTCTTGAGCTAGACAAACATAGTCATAATCTTTGCTATTGATATTAAATACAGTTGCGATCGCTGCTTGAACTTGCTCTTTCGTTTCACAAAGCAATACATTGTTTCCAGCGGAACCGCGATTTCTTTTCACAATCACAGGAAGCGAAAATGTTTTGCCAACTTCTGCTGCAATTTCTGCACAATCTTTAAACTCTAAATATTTGTGATACTTTTCCTCGCAAAAAGGCGATAGAAATCCTATAGTTTGAGGAGTTTTAATCTTGCCTTTTAGCAAGTGATAGGTATATTCTTTGTCTTTAAATATGTGTACAATTTGCTCGTTGTTAAACGGCATACTGAAATTGACAAAATAATAATCTTCACCGTTCAGGTTGATTCTAACTAAGTTTTGGTTGGGCGAGAGGATTTCATAACTGATATTTAACTTTTGACAAGCTTCGAGAACCAGACTGATATTTGTCTGCATAATTTGCACAGTATATTTGTTTATAACTTGCACGCGCCACTCCACAAACCGGGTTTCTTTGTCTATTTGTCGTCACTCTTCGTAAAAATCGTAGAAACCCGGTTTTTAGCGACCATGCGTAAGCCCTGATTTTTTTCATTCATACTGTACCACAGTAGGAAGCAAGGAACCCAAAAGGGCGATCGCTCTTGGCACAACAACGCTATACCCCTCATGCTGCTACTGCTTCCTCCGAGGCAGTCTGTTCTGGCAAAATATAAAAATCTACATCAATTTCCGCATTCAATTGATGTACCTTTTCAACGATACTTTTATCAAAATGAATCCCTGGCACACTGCCACTTCTGTAATAAATGACGCAAGCAATCTCCGCAGCATAAAACTTGCATAACTCTCGCAAAGCACTCCACCCAGGCTGAAGCTGTTCTAAAACCGAATTAATGTGTTCTTCTAAGTCGGCAGATTTTTCAATTTTAGAATACACACTCCAACCATTTTCTTTATGCCGTCTAGTACCCCTGGTACTAATTAAGTCCCCTTTCCTCCAACTTTCAGTTGGATTGATGCTTACCTTTGCAGTCACTTCGTCGGGATCGAATTCCATTCCAGTCAACATAAAGTAAGCGTAAATTTCTGACTCCATCTGCCCGCTCCTCTTTGATTAATTAAAAATCATTAATATTCAAATCAGTTAATTCACCTGTTCCAATACCACCTTTAGGTTTAACATAAATATTTCCTTCTGTGTCTTTGTAGATATCTCTTTTTGAAGCATGGCGTTTACCTTTGAGTAGATGAATATCTTCACCCCCCTTTTTGAAGCCTCTCAATCTCATCAATAGTTAGCAGCTTGTCTTGTCTCCAGTTTCGCTCTTCTTCAGTATTCTCTAAATCTGTTTCCGTCATTCCTCACACCCTCAAAAGATGATAGAGATTTGAAATAAACTCTCAAATCCCATCGTACTTTACCCGAACAACCGCTGCTGACCGTTTGCCGCTTCTTTCCCGGCATAAATTTCGCGGGTTCCCTTGGGAATGTAAATCCAGCCAAACTCTTGCAAGCGGTTGGTCAAATTGGAAATGCTCACTCCCAATTCATCTCTCATTTTGTATAAATGCGACCACTTGGTTAAATCCCGTCCCTGTCTTTTTTCCTCCAAAATACATCGAGGCATTAACAAGCAACTTGCAAAATATTGGGCTTGCCATTCGATCGACAAAACCTTATTATCTGCACCCGCGCCCCGACATACAAACGGTTCCTCCACATCCTGGGCGGTTTTTTCTGTATCGCCCAAGTTTAGTTCCAACTGTTTCACAGTCCCGTCTGCTTCGTCTTGATTGACGTGCAGCACCCAGTGGCCGATTTCGTGGGCGATCGTCGATTCGATAAACCCCGGCGGTTTTTCGAGAATCAATTCGTTGATTTCGATTAACCGCTGCTGGGGTAAAATTCTGGCGGCGATCGCACCTTCCTCATCTGGTTCAATGCAGTCCCAGACTACGCCCAAGTCCAGAAAATCAGCTACCGTTGTCGCTTCAAAAGGCCATTTCGGAGCAAAATTTTGCGTTTTCTGCATCTGCATCAGGATGTCATTTGCCAAACGCTCGATCGATTCTTTGGGATAGAAGCAATACGGTTTAAAAATACTCACTGTGATAGGCCTCTGTTACGCTTCAAAAGATTGTTTGAGCCAATCTGGATTTTCTTGCATCCGCCGGAAAAGAGCCTGCATTTCCTTCGGATTCTGCTTCAGCAGCGCTTCATACTGTTGAGGCAGTCTCCCCGCCAGAAAAATCAATTCCTCTTCGTTGATATCTAGATTCCGCGCTAATGCTCGAATTACCTCCTCTTTTGGTGCGTAATCGGCGCGATCGTTCTCCAGCTTCGACAAATAAGTAAAATCCACACTTAACATACCAGCTAGCTCACGTTGTGAGTAAGCCTTGTCCTTGCGAGCTTGACGTATCAGTCTTCCAAATGTTTGTTCCACGGTTTTTCGCCTCCTGACAGGCATTCTAGCCTGTTTTGATCAAAAGTTCAACAAAATACTTGACGGGAAAATCAACCCGCGCTACCATGAGGTTAGTTGACGGTTTAGTCAACTCAATTAACCACACAGGTATGGTTGAGGGTGCAAAATATCCAGACAAAACACTAGATATAGCACCATTAACTTTAGAGGAGCGATCGGCGCTGGGCGTCAAAACGCTTGTACGCAGCAAATTAAGGAGGAACAGATAGCAAATGCTGAGAACCTGGACAGACACGCATTACAAGCTCGAAGACGATGACTGGCTGTACATCGCCACCCACGAAGAACAAAGCTCGGCCTCACTGGTTTGTCCGGGCTACGCACGGGATGGCGAAGGCTTCAGCATCCACTTCACCCCAGCGCACTTAGAAACGTTAGAGCATTTGCTCACCGCGCTGCGAATTATTCAAGCTCAACAAGAGGCGCTGCTTGAGTACACATATCCAGAACCAAAAGCCACAACACATCTCATTCGGTAATCAATTGAAGGAAGTTCGGCAACGAGCAATGTACGGGATGCAACGGATGTAGCGGATTAGCAATTGCCAATTCCCCATAGTCAGTAAATCAATAAATAACCAAGGAAAAACGAACAATGACTACTACAAAAGAAAGACCTACATTTTCAGTATTTGGAGCCAAACCAACCAATGCTTTGCTAGTACCAGAAATTCCGATCGCAGTTCGCAACAACTGCCAAAGCGGCCAATGGGCGATCGGCGATACAGACTACGGTTCCAAGTGTTCGATCACCATCCTCAAATTTGCCAAATTCTTCGGTTCCCTCGGTCAAACTTCCCACACACTTTGGGGTCAACTTTGGTTCGTCGCAGAAACAGGCGAACTGCCCCAAGGAGTTGTCATGGTGACCTACATCAAAAACCGCAGCTTGAACGATTTTAACCGTTTAGTCGCATCAGTTCAATCACGCGGCGTCGAGCCAGCAACCGGAATATTTATCCCCGAATTTGTCAAACATTCCGGTCAAAAACCCGACGACAGCGGAGTAGTAAAACCGATCAATTACTACAGTTTAAAATGGTCGTGGATGGAGCGGAAAGACTGGGGAGTTATCGATCAAGCAGCAGCAGTTTTATCCGATCTGAGCAATCAATCGCGGATGATTGACTTGGAAGGAACCAGGGCTATGATTTGTTTAGACAACCTACCAGCAGCACAAGTTGCGTCCTTGATGGCCGCTCACGCCAACGGTGAAAGCGATGCTATTGCTTTGAATTCCAACGGTAATATGTCCCTACCATCAGCGGAAGACAGAGCAACTGCTGACTTGTTCTAATTTTGTGGAAAAGGCGCGATTCAATCGCGCCTTTTCCGTAACTGTGACAGCGAAAAGTAAAATGAAGAAATTAACGAAAATTAAAACCAAACCAAACCTGCAAGAAAGCCGTTTGCGAGAAAATTGCGAGCTACTCGACCAAATTCGGGCAGATACAGTTAACGACATCGAAAGTCTCACCGAAGACTTCCAGCACATGAGTGTAGTTGCCGAATCAATCCGGCGAAATTACCAAGCTTTGCTCTCGGAAAATCAACTGCTTAAAGACACACTTGTAAGTATAGTTGACGATTGCGAGTGCTGGCAAGCCAATCGGTGCAACCGCTGTAAAAAAATTCTCAAATCTCTTGAGAGCAATCATCCAAACTTCCCACCAAATGCAGCCAAAAAATATCGATCTATTCTCAGCCAACTCCGGAACTTAGGATAGTTCAACACGTCTTAGAAACAAGGCCTCGAAAAGTTCAAATCAGGAGCAACAAGCATTATGACATTGGCAAATGTTAAAGATAGCAAAGCCAAAATTTTGCAAAATTTTCAGCAGATTTTAGCTGAAAAGAAAAAGATTGAATCTAAAGTCGAAACGAAAGAACAATCAGCCGAAAAAGCTAAAAACAAACAACTCCTCGAAGTCGCATCTACCTACACAATTGACAGCATTGTCAAAGGCTTGGCAGACTTACAATTAGATTTCGGCAGCATCACCAGCGGACTTTCCGAAAAACTGAAGGCGGAATCTGCAAAATTAGATGAGTTAAAAAAGGCGATCGACATTGAAGCTGAACAATTACAGGAGTTGCAGCAAATTCGAGTTGTAGCAGATGCCCTCCACATTTTAACTCAAGAGCATCAAGAAAAATTGACTTTACTCGAACAAAATGCTGCGAACCAACGCGAGATTATCGAAAAAGACACGACCCAAAAACGCAAGACTTGGGGGAAAGAACAGCAAGAATTTGACACCGCAGTTTCCGAAAAAACTGCATTCACAACTAAACAGCGCCAGCAGGAAGCGGCAGATTATCAATACCAATTGCAGCGCGATCGCAAAATTGAAACCGACGAATACGAAGAAACGAAGCGCAAATTAGAACGAGAATTGCAAGAGTCTACCCGCGAAAAAGACAAAAACTGGGCCGAAAGAGAAAAAGTCCTGAGCGACAATCAAGCGGAGTTTGAAAAGAATCAGACCAAAGCTGCGGGATTTGAAGAAGAACTCAAACAGGCTTACATCAAAGCCAAAGAAGAAGCAATTCAAGAAGTTTCCCGCGAAGCTAAAGTCAAGGCAGATTTAGCGGATAAAGAATGGGAAGGAAGCAAGCAGGGATATGAGTTGAAAGTACAATCTTTACAGCAAACTATTGCGCGTCAAACTGAACAAATTGCCGAAATTTCTGCACAACTGCAAGCTACGATGAAGCAAGCACAAGATTTGGCAATGAAAGCTTTTGCGAGCAAAGCTTAAAACCCGGTTCGTAGTGAGGACTTTAGTCCGCATACGGGTTCGTAGTGAGGACTTTAGTCCGCATCCGGGTTCGTAGTGAGGACTTTAGTCCGCATCCGGGTTCGTAGTGAGGACTTTAGTCCGCATCCGGGTTCGCAGCATCGGAATGCAAGTCCTTATTTTCTCAAAACTTTCGGACTGAAGTCCTGACTACGAACCTAATAGGACTGAAGTCCTGACTACGAACCTAATAGGACTGAAGTCCTGACTACGAACCTAATAGGACTGAAGTCCTGACTACGAACCTAATAGGACTGAAGTCCTGACTACGAACCTAATAGGACTGAAGTC